>DASPZW010000505.1:0-17390 GCA_035636055.1 Actinomycetota bacterium | reverse complement strand
TGATCGGGGTGGCCCCCGACAGCGTGCTCCGGGTGTCCGGCAAGACCGGCGAAGGCGTCGTCGAGCTGCTCGAGGAGGTCATCCGCCGGGTGCCGCCCCCGAAGGGCGACCCCACGGCCCCGCCGCGGGCCCTCATCTTCGACTCGACCTACGACAACTACCGGGGGGTCGTCAGCTTCGTGCGGGTCCTGGACGGGGAGCTGGCGGCCCGGCAGAAGGTGAAGATGATGGCGACGGGCGCCATCTGCGAGCTCGAGGAGGTCGGCGTCTTCGCCCCCACCATGATGCCGGTCAAGAAGCTGGAGGCGGGCGACGTCGGCTACGCCATCCCCGGCGTGAAGAACGTCAGGGAGGCCAAGGTCGGCGACACCATCACCGATGCCGCCCGTCCGGCCGACGAGCCGCTGCACGGCTACCGGGAGCCAAAACCCATGGTCTGGGCGGGGCTCTACCCGACCGACGGCGACCAGTACGCCGACCTGCGCGACGCCCTGGACAAGCTGCGCCTCAACGACGCCGCCTTCGTCTACGAGCCCGAGACGTCCCAGGCCCTCGGGTTCGGCTTCCGGTGCGGGTTCCTCGGGCTGCTCCACATGGACATCGTCCGGGAGCGCCTGGAGCGGGAGTTCGACCTCGACCTGCTCATCACCGTGCCGAGCGTCGCATACGAGGTGGTGCGGGTGACCGGCGAGGTCATCTCGGTCCACAACCCCGCCGAGATGCCGGACCCTGCCGCCATCCTGGAGATCCGGGAGCCGGTGGCCGCGGCGATGATCATCACGCCGAAGGAGTTCCTCGGGACCCTGATGGAGCTCTGCATGGAGCGCCGGGCCGAGATGAAGGAGATGCATTACCTCTCCCAGGACCGGGTGGAGATCCGCTACCACCTGCCGCTGGCGGAGATGATCGTGGACTTCTTCGACCAGATCAAGAGCCGGACCCGGGGCTACGGCTCGCTCGACTACGAGCCCGTCGGCTACCGGCCGGAGAACCTCGTCAAGGTCGAGATCCTGCTCCACGGCGAGCCGGTCGACGCCTTCAGCTCCATCGTCCACAAGGAACGGGCGTACAGCTACGGCCGGAAGATGGTCGATAAGCTGCGGGAGCTGGTGCCCCGGCAGATGTTCGACGTGGCGGTCCAGGCGTCGATCGGGTCCCGGATCATCGCCCGGGAGACGATCCGCGCCCGCCGCAAGGACGTCCTGGCCAAGTGCTACGGCGGCGACATCAGCCGCAAGCGCAAGCTGCTCGAGAAGCAGAAGGCCGGCAAGCGGCGGATGAAGCAGGTGGGCTCGGTGGAGATCCCCCAGGAGGCGTTCATGGCCGCCCTGCGCCTGGACGACAAGACGTGAAGCCCGCGGCCCCGGCCCTGCTCGACCTGCCAAGGTCCCCGGCGCCCCGTTTGGCACGAGGCCTCTACGTCCACATCCCGTTCTGCCTTGTGCACTGCCCCTACTGCGACTTCAACGCCCACGCCGGGATGGACGACCTCAAGGCCCCCTACGTCGAGGCTCTGCTGGCCGAGATCCGGGCGGCCGCCGACGGAGGGGCGGTCGAGACCGTGTTCTTCGGCGGCGGGACCCCGACCGAGCTCTCCGCAGCGGCGCTGGCGACCGTCATGGCGGCCATCCGTGAAGGTTTCGATGTGGCGGCCGGCGCCGAGGTCTCGATCGAGGCCAATCCCGAGTCGGCCGGCCGTGCGTGCTTCGACGGGCTGCTGGAGGCGGGCTTCACCCGCGTCAGCCTCGGTGTCCAGTCGCTGCGCCCGGAGGTGCTGGCATGGCTGGGCCGCGCCCACACACCTGCCCGGGCCGTGCAAGCCCTGCGGGAGGCCACCGAGGCGGGCTTCGAGCACGTCAACGCCGACCTGATCTTCGGGACGCCCGGCGAGACGCTCGCCGGCTGGCGGGCGAGCCTCGAAGGGGTGCTGGCAACGGGGGTGGACCACGTCTCCACCTATGCCCTGCAGGTCGAGGAGCGGACGCCGCTGGCGTCGTGGGTCGCCAAGGGGCTGCGGGCGTCCCCGGACGACGACGACCAGGCGGACTGCTACGAACTGGCCTCCGAGCTCCTCCCCGGCGCCGGCCTGTACCGCTACGAGGTCTCGAACTGGGCACGGCCCGGGGCCTGGTCCCGGCACAACCTCTGCTACTGGACCGGCGCCGACTACCTCGGGTTCGGTGCGGGCGCCCACGCCCACCGGGCGGGACGGCGGTCCTGGAACGTTGCCTCCCCGCGGACCTACGTCGCCCGGTCGCCCGACGTGCTCGCGGGCGAGGAGACCCTCCCGCACGACGGGCGTGCCGCGGAGGCGGCCGTGGTCGGGCTCCGCCTCGCCGGGGGCCTGGACCGAGCGCGGTTCGCCGAACGCTGCGGCGTCGATCCGGTCGTACGCTGGGAGCGGGAGCTCCGCGACGCGGAGGGTCTCGGACTGGTCGATATCAGCGACGAGAGGGTTGCCTTGGCCGACAGGGGTTTCTTCCTCTGGGCACACGTGGCCCGCTCGCTGCTGGACTGACCGAATCGCGGATTTTAGCAGTCGGAACGGGCGGGTGCTAAATTACACTTGCCACCGGAGGAGTCATCTTCATGCTGGATATTCGAAAGGGCGCCATTCTTCGGGCGATTGTCCGGGAGTTCGTACGCGTGGGGCAGCCGGTCGGTTCCAGGGCCCTGAGCGAGAAGCTCGGGTTGTCGGTCTCGGCTGCCACGATCCGCAACGACATGGCCCTGCTCGAGGATCTCGGTTACATCCACCGGCCCCATGCGTCGGCCGGCGGCGTCCCGACGGACAAGGGATACCGCTGGTTCATCGACAACTGGCCCGGGTCCGCCTGGCCGGAGCTTCCCGCCGGCCAGCAGCGGGCGATCAACGGTGCCTTCGAGCATGGTTTCCACGCCCTGGAGGAGGCCCTCGACACGACGTCGCAGATCCTGTCCGAGGTGACCGAGGCCGTGGCTGTCGTGGCTGCCCCCCCGTCGCGGGAGAACCGGCTTCGCCGCCTGGAGTTGCTGACCCGGGCGGACGGCAGGGTCGGCCTGCTGCTCATCGCCGACACCGGGCTGGTCGAGCAGGGCCTCGTCGACCTGCCGGAGAGCAAGACCGAGCATGAGTTGAACGAGCTCGGCACCACCCTCAACGCCGTCCTCGACGGGGCGGCGTTCGAGGATCTGCCCGCCAAGCTCGCGGCTGACGCCGCCCTGCCGAGCCACCCGTACGACCCCTGCCGGGCGCTGATCGCCGACGAGATCCAGCGCATCGTCACGGGCAGCACGTGGGAGCGGATCTACCGGGGTGGCACCGCCAACATCCTCACCCGGGAGAAGTTCTCCGACCTCGAGACCGCCGGTGGCGTCGTGGGGGTCCTGGAGCAGCCGTTGATCCTCGCCGCCCTCCTCGGCGAGGCCCGCGGGGCCGGCACGATGATCGTGATCATCGGCCAGGAGCACCCCATCCGGCAGATGCAGGCCTGTGCCACCGTGCTGGCGTCGTATGGCCTGGGGGACCAGCGGCGGGGGACCCTCGCGGTCATCGGCCCGACCCGCATGGACTACCCGCTCACGATCTCCGCCGTCAACCTGGTCGCCCGGTCGCTCTCCGGGCTGCTCGACGACCTCGCGAGCTGACGGGATGGCGCAGGACTACTACCAGATCCTCGGCGTCGAGCGGACAGCTTCAGAGGATGAGATCAAGAAGGCGTACCGCAGGCTGGCGCGCCAGTACCACCCCGACGCCAACCAGGAGGACCCGCAGGCCGAGGAGAGGTTCAAGGAGATCGCCGAGGCCTACGGCGTGCTGTCCGACACCGGGCGCCGGCGGGACTACGACACCTACGGCTCGGCAAAGGTCCCCGTGGGCGGCTTCGACCCCTTCGACCTCTTCGCATCCTTCTTCGGCCAGGACCCCTTCCGGTCGTACGGCCGGCGGAGCGACAACCGCCGGGGCAACGACCTCGCCCTGGAGATGGAGATCAGCCTCGAGGACGTGGTGAAGGGGGCTTCGCGCTCGGTCACCATCCGCAACCTGGTCACCTGCACGACCTGTGCCGGCACCGGCTGCCAGCCCGGCACGGCGCCGGAGCGCTGCTCACGCTGCTCCGGGACCGGTGCCGTGCGCCAGGTGGGCCGGAGCATCTTCGGCAACGTCATGACGTCCTACACCTGTCCCCAGTGCCACGGCTCCGGCGAGGAGATCGCCTCGCCGTGCCACGAGTGCAACGGCGACGGGCGCATGGAGCGGGTGGACGAGATCCCGATCAGCGTCCCGGCCGGTGCCGACGACGGCGTCCAGCTCCGGATCTCGGGCAAGGGCGAGGCGGGCCGGCGCGGCGGTGGGGTGGGCGACCTCTACGTCGCCATCCGCGTGGCCCCCCACGACCGGTTCCGCCGGCGTGGCGACGACCTGCTCACGACCCTCGTGGTCCCGATGACCCAGGCGGCCCTCGGGGCGAGCATCGACATCGAGACCTTCGACGGCCAGGCCACCGTGACCGTCCCCGCCGGGACGCAGCCCGGCAAGGTCATGCGGCTGAAGGGCAAGGGCGTGCCCCGGCTCGGCCGCTCCGGCCGTGGGGACCTCCTCGTCGAGGTGGGCGTGGAGATCCCGACCCACCTGGGCGACGAGGAGTCCAAGCTGCTCCGGCGGCTCGCCGCCCTTCGGGGCGAGCACGTCGAGGAGGAACATGGCCTGCTCGGCCGGATCCGGGGCGCGTTCCACGGCGGCTGAGAACCTTCCTTGTGCGAAAGACCGCCATAGTGACGGCTATTCACACAAAGAACCTCATGGTCGCCAGCTTGCGTGCACCGTCCGGTGAGCGGGCACGCCCCGTTCTTCTTCCTGGACCCTGCCGCCCTCGCCGGCCCTACGCTCGTCCTCGAGGGTGACGATGCGCGCCACCTCGCGGTCGTCCGGCGGGCTGCCCCCGGCGACGCCGTCCGGGTGTCGGACGGGCAGGGCCGGATCGTCGACGCCCGGCTCACGGCCGTGAAACCCGCGTCCGTCACGGCCGAGGTCGTCGCCGAGACCCGCCTCCCGGCGCCGGGTCCGCGGGTCGAGGTCCACCAGGGCCTGGCCAAGGGAGACAAGGTGGACGACGTCATCCGCCACCTCGTCGAGATGGGGGTCGACGGCATCGTGGTGTTCGAGGCCGGCCGGAGCGTCGCGCGCTGGGACGGCCCCCGCCGGGCCGCTGCAGCTGCCCGCTGGGCCACCATCGCCCGGGAGGCCGCCAAACAGTCCCACCGTGCCTGGCTGCCCACGGTGAGCGGCCCGCTGTCCGTCGCGGAGGCGGCAGCCTCGGCCGCGGGCGAACGGAGCCTCGGCCTCGTGGCCCACCCGGGTGCCGGGCAGCGCCTGGCCGAGGTCCTGCGCGGCACCGGCGTTCCCCCGGACCGCATCTGGGTGGTCATCGGCCCGGAGGGGGGTCTCTCCGACGGCGAGGTGGCCACGTTTGCCGCCGCCGGGGCGGCTCCGGTGTCCCTCGGGGAGCAGATCCTGAGGACCGAAACCGCCGCGGTCGTCGCCGCCGCCCTCGTCATGCACCACGCCGGGCGACTGGGATGACGCCGCACGACTGCCGCACGACTGCCGCAACACTGCCCCCAAGACTAAGGAAAATGGAGCGTCACTCAGCGTGTCATTCTGGTCCGACGTGCCCACTGTGGGCGTTGGAAACCGTTACAATCGGCGTAGGAGCGTGACCGCTGCACTGCATTGGGGGGACACATGACCACGAGCACGTTGACGTATGCACAGTCCGTTGGGGATCGTTTGCGCAATGTGCGCTTTCAGAAGGGCCTGTCCCTCCACGATGTCGAGGTCTCGTCCCGTGACGAGTTCAAGGCCTCAGTCCTCGGCGCCTACGAGCGAGGGGAGCGGAGCATCTCGGTGCCGCGCCTGCAGCGCCTCGCCCGCTTCTACGGTGTCCCCGTGGACCAGCTCCTCCCGCGGGATGCCGAGGACGAGGGCGGCGATGGCGGCGGCCCGGTGGCGACGCCCGGCAGGGTCCGCATCGACCTGGTGCGCCTCGTCGAGACCGAGGGACCCGAATCAACGGTCCTGCAGCGCTACGTCAACATGGTGCAGATGCAGCGCGGCGACTTCAACGGCAAGATCCTGACCATCCGGTTCGACGACCTGCGGGCGCTGGCCAGCGTCCTGGAGCAGACGCCCGAGTCGCTGCTCGCCAAGCTCGAGGCGCTGGGCCTGAAGGCCACCCTGGCACACTGAACCAGGCCGAATCCCACACGGCGGACCCCTGATGGGGCACAATCGTCTCTGAGGGGGCTCAGCTTCGGTAGGGGGCCCTTGAAGTTGCATGGGCGAACAAGGGGTCCGGAGAGGACAACGTGTGAAGGTACTGATCCTGACGGCTTCTGTCGGGGAGGGGCACAACGCCGCAGCCCGGGCCGTCAGCGAGGAGATCCGGGAACTCGATCCCAACGCCCAGATCCAGGTCGAGAACGGCCTGGCGCGGGTGGGGGCGTTCTGGGAGCGCTTCGTGGTCGACGGCTACAAGATCCAGCTCAACAAGGCCCAGTGGTCCTACTCGTGGCTGTACTGGTCGATCGTCAAGTCCAAGCGGGTCACCCACTTCTACAAGGGCCTCTGCTCGGTGATCGGTTGCCGCAAGATCCACCGGCTCATCGACTACTCGTCGCCCGACGTCATCCTGTCGACCTACCCCCTCACCTCGGCCATGCTGGCGTCGCTCAAGCGACGGGGCAAGATCACGCTGCCCTGCGCCAACCTCGTGACGGACTTCGCGCCGCACCCGATGTGGATGTACCCGGACCTCGACGACAACTACGTGATGCACATCTCCACGATCGAGATGGTTGCCACGATGATGGAGCCCTCGCCGACGACGGTCGTCGCCCCGCTCGTCTCCAAGCGGTTCCTCGGGCCGTCCCGCCGGGCGGAGGCCCGGGAGGCCCTGGGCGTGCCGGAGGACGCCTTCGTCGCGATGGTCATCGGCGGCGGCTGGGGCGTCGGCAACATCGAGCGCTCGGCCCGCTCCGTCGCCTCCGTCGACGGCGTCTGGACGCTGGTGGTGTGCGGGCGGAACGAAGAGCTGCAGAAGAAGTTGACGGACAACCCGCCGCCGCGCTCGATCGTCCTGGGCTTCGTCGAGAACATGCCCGAGCTCATCGACGCGTGCGACCTCGCCGTGCAGAACGCCGGGGGCCTGACCTCGTTGGAGGCGCTGCGCCGCGGCTGCCCGCTACTCATCACCGACGCCATCCCGGGCCACGGCGTCGCCAACGGCGAGCTCATGGACCGCGTCGGGGTGGCCCGCTACGTCCGCAACCATGCCGACCTCCCCGAGGCGGTTGCCGCCTGCCGGGACGACCCCGATCTGCGCCCGCGGGCGGAGCGGCTGGCGGAGGGCTTCGCGGCCCTGCCGTCGGCGGGCGGGTGCCTCGTCGAGCTGTACGAGGGGGCGCGGAGCCGGGCCGCGGCCGGGCTGCCCGAGCCGCTGCTGGCGGGTGGCGGCGTCGGGTGCACGGGGGCGCACCGCACCATGGCAACCGCCAGGGCCAAACCTCGACACTGGCGGTTGCGCCTGTCGGGCGTGATGGCCGCGGTGGTCGTCGCCTTCGCCCTGGTCACCAATGGGTCGTCCGTGTCGTTCGCCGCGAGCCACCTGGGCCTCCCGGTCATACGTGGGTCGGACGCCAGCGCCTCCTCGCCGTCGATCGTGCTCTGTGTCCGCGCCTCGGACGCCTCGGTGGTGACGGCCCTCCCGGCGGTGCTCGCCGCGCACAACGCCACGGCCACCTTCTTCCTACCCGGCGACATCCTCGTGGCACAAAAGGATCTGGTGTCATCCCTGCAGTCCGTGGGTGGCATCGAGAACGGCGGGGAAGCCGCCGCGATCTCCCGCCTCTCGACGCCGTCCGCCGTCCGAAGGAAGGTGGCGGAAGCCAGCCAGGAGATCCAGGCCGCCACCGGCCACCTGCCGACGTACTACCTGCCGTCCCGGGGGCCGCTCACCCCGGCCGCCTACATCGCCGCAACGTCTGCCCACCAGCGCGGTGTGGTTGGCACGAAGTGGATCCATTCGAACAAGGCCCTCAAGCAGCTCAAGGCCGGGGATGTCGTGGTCCTCGACCTCAGCCACAGCACGCCCGACAAGGCGCAGGTCATGCTCTCGATGTTCCTCGACCGGGCAGGCGATCGGGGCTTCAAGATCGTGGACCTCTCGTCCGCCCACGTCGGCGTCGACCAGGGCTCGTGAGGATCTCGTACGCCCGTGCGGCCGGTGCAGCGGTCGCCGGCCTCACCGTGGCCCACTGCCTTCCGGCGCTGGCCGCGGCCCCCGGGGGCCGCGGCATCTTCCGGACCACCCGCCGGGTCGCCGGGCCGGGACGCGTCGGGCTGACCTTCGACGACGGCCCCGAGGCCGGAGCCGTCGACGCCTTCCTCGAAACCCTGCGGGAACTGGACGTCACGGCGACGTTCTTCGTCGTCGGCGAGCAGGTCCGCCGCTCGCCCGATTCGGCCCGCCGCATCGTCGAGGCCGGCCACGAGATCGCCTGCCACGGCTACCGCCACCTCAACCACCTCCGCCTGACGCCACCGGCCACCATCGCCGACCTCCGCAACGCCCGGGACACCATCACCGGGGAGACGGGCACCAAGCTCCGGCACTTCCGGCCGCCCTACGGCGTGTTCAACGCCGCCTCCTGGCGGACCGCTGCGAAGTTTGGCTGGGAGCGGGTGCTGTGGGCGCAGTGGGGTCGGGACTGGGAGGAGGACGCCACCCCCGAGCGCATCCGCCAGCGCGTCATGTCGGGGCTCCGCGAGGGCGACATCATCCTGCTGCACGACGCCGAGGCCTACTCGTCGTCAGGGTCGTGGCGCCGGACCCTGGGGGCGCTCGAGCCCATCGTGAGCGAGCTGCGGGGGCTGGGACTCGAGCCCGGGCCGGTGGGCCTGGTGTCGCCGAACGGGTATCCCCTCACCAACGGCGCCGCTCCCGAAGGGGCCGCTCCCGAAGGGGCCGCTCCCGAAGGGGCCGCGCCGGCGTCGACCAGCGTGGCGGCTGGCTCCGGCGAGTTCGTGCCAAACGGGGCAGCACCCGGTCACACCACGTCCAACGGGGGGAGGTCGACCCGGGGCGGGGCACACGAAGGGGCAAGGCCCACCAGTTGAGCCAAACGGGCACTCGGGAGCCGCAGCCGACTGCGGAGACGACGCAGGATCGTGCTGCCGGCACCCGCGTGGGGCGGCGGCTGGCAGGGCTCGCCGACCGGCTCCCCTTCGCCCGGACGTGGGACGTGCGCCGGGCCCACGTCGTCCTCGGCATCCTGTGGCTGTCCACCCTCGGCGCCCTGCTCACGAAGCAGGGCCGGGCGTTCCCGCTGCTGATCCTCGCCTCGGCGACCTTCGCGTACCTGCTGGTCATGGAGGCCCGCCGCCCGCTGCTCGACCGGCGGCTCGTGCTGTGGGCGAGCGTGGCACTGATCGCGGTGGCGGTCGCCGTGCCGCCGCGGGAATCTGCAGACGTCTGGTCCTACGCCATGTACGGCCGCATGGTGGACCACTTCCACGCCGACCCCTACAAGGTCTCGCCGCTCACCTACGCCGGCGATCCGTGGTTCTGGCGTGTCTCGATCTGGTGGCAGGACACCCGCACGGTCTACGGCCCCGCCTTCACCGCCGTCTCCTCCCTGGGGATGCACCTGGCCGGCACCTCCGCCCTCCGGGCCCGGCTGTTCTTCCAGTTCCTGACCGGCGCCTCGGTGGTGGGGGCCCTCGTCCTGCTCCACCGCCGCCGCGTGGAGTCGGCGGCCCTGGTGTTCCTGGGCCTCTCGCCGGTCATGGTGATCAGTGTCGTCAACGGCGCCCACAACGACGCCCTGGTGGGCTTGGCGGCTCTGGGGGCGGTCGTGGCGCTGTCGCGCCGGTGGCGGATGGTGGCGGGACTGGCGCTTGGTCTGGCTGCCCTCGTCAAGCTGATCGCCCTCCTGCCCGCGGCCGCCCTCTTCGTCTGGGTCTGGCGGCGCGAGGGGACGGCGGCCGCCGCGAAGCTGGGGGCGGTCATCGGCGGCGTGGTCGGCGGAGGCTACCTGCTCATCGGCGGCGTGAGCGCCCTGGCGCCACTCCAGGAGGCATCCCGGCTGGTCGACCACTTCTCGCTCTGGGGGCCCTTCGGCCAGCCCAAGCCGGTGTCGCCGCTGGGCCAGGGGCCGCTGGGGGGCCTGCTGATCTCCCCGGTCCCCCAGCAGTGGCTCACCGGCCCGATCCGCTACGCGGCCCTGCTGGTGATCGTCGTCCTGTCCACCCTGGTGATCCTCGGAGGCTCGGCCGAGTCCCGGGCCTCGGCCGGCGCCGGGGCGGTGGTCCTGGCCTTCGTCCTGGCCACCTCGTACATCCAGCCCTGGTACCTCGCGGGCGTCCTGCCGCTCGTCGCACTGCAGTGGCGTTCCCGACTGGCGTTCCTGGGGGCCGGCTACTCGGTGCTGCTGCTGCTGGGCAACGAATGGCTGAGCTCGGGCGGCCTGCTGAAGACGGTGCTGCGACTCCCGCTGTCGACTGCCTTCCCAGTGTTCCAGCTACTCGCCCTGGGGGCTCTGGCCGGCATCGCCGTCAGCCAGCTTCGCCACCGGCTCGTCACTGCTGAATAATCCCTGCCAACTCGAAGTGCATCGGGTCGGGGAGCGACCACAGCCCGCCCCAGCGGAAGCCCCAGTGCTCGAAGGCAGCGATCACCCGGGGGTCCTGATGGTTGGCGCCCCCTTCGGGGTTGGCGTAGCGGTTGATGTCGATGGCGATGCCCCAGGCGTGGTACGAGAGGCCCCGGCTCGGGTCGCTGTCGACGAAGCGGGCCTGGTAGCAGTTGCCGGGGTGGAGCCGGTACTCGCCGACGTCGATGAGCCCGGCCAGACCCTGCTGCTGGATCTCGGTCAGCGCCCCCGTGAGCTGGGGGATCATCAGCCTGTTGCAGGTCACCTGTCCGAGGATCGGCACCGTGCGGGTGACGATGCTGGCCCGCACCCAGGCGGCGTTCTCGGTGATCGATCCGTCCGGGTTCGCTTTCCAGGTGAACGACCCCAGCAGCTTGGCAGCCGCCGACCCGGAGACCAGTGCGTGCTCGACCAGGTTCGCCACGGGGTGGACCTGGGCCTGGGGGAGCACCTTCGCCACCTTGGCGGAGAGGGCGTCGATGGCGGTGGGCGGGCCCCCTGGGGTGATGGCCACCAGCAGCATCGTCGGCCCGGGCAGGCCGAGGGCCTGCGCCTGCTGCAGGGAGATGAGGCCACCGGCCAGGTTGGGGACCCCGTTCGCCGCCAAGCCGCCGATCCTGGGCGACAGCGTCGTCTTCGGGCCCTTCAGCGGGAGATCGGTCCCGAGGGACACGCCGAGGACGGGCTGCTCCTCGTGTGCGAGGAACACGTTGCCCTGCAGGAGGCCCTGCCAGACGAACGACGCCTCGGCCGTCGGCCCGGGGGCCAGGGGACGGAACTCCAGCGGATCGACGGCGGCCACCGACAGCTGGCGGGCGCCCTGGGGGACGTTGGCGGTGATCAGCCCGAGGCCCACCCGTGCGACTGCCGCGACGCCGGGGACGGCCCGCACCGCCTGGGCCTGGTCCGCCGTGAAGGGGATCGTCGAGATCGCCTGCAGCACCGGGCTGACCGCCGTGACCGTCGGCAGCTGTGCCGCGGCGCTGGGATTCCCGGCGTCGGCCGGGGTGTCGGAAACGGTGGAGGTGGTGGCTGGGGGGAGGTAGGTGTCACTGGCGACCGGGTCACGCCCGGACGAGCACCCGGCGGCTGCCACGATCAGGAGGGCCAGCAGGCAGCCCAGCGCGCTCCTTCCTGCCACGGTCACCAGCTTAGCGCCGGGGCCGTCGCCCCGATCCTGTGAGGACAGATTCTCCGGGGAGAGATTCTGTGAGTACAGGCCGGTGTTCTACGCCGTTTCATACTCACAGAATCGGCAGAGCCGCTCGAAAACTGGACATTTCCTACGAATGTGGTGGACTTCTCACCCACCGCCGACGGCGGGCCGGCTGGTATCCTCGAAGCGAGAAAGGGGACAACGCATCGCAGTGCAGGCCACGACACAAGTGAAGATCCTCGTTCCAGGGGATCTGCAGATGGTCAACCTCTTCGGGACGAGAGATGAACTGCTCAAGCTGGTCGAGCAGGGCTTCGACACCCCGATCCTTGTCCGCGGCAACGAGATCACGGTCTCGGGCGAGCCCAGGGAGGTCGGCCTCGTCTCCTTTCTCTTCGAGGAGTTGATGGAGTTGGTCGCGCACGGCCACGTGCTGACGCCGGACTCGGTCACCCGCTCGATCGACATGGTGAAGACCGGGGCCTTCCGGCCCTCGGAGGTCTTCTCCGACGCCCTGCTGGTGTCCCGGACCAAGTCCGTCCGGCCCAAGACCGTCGGCCAGAAGCGCTACGTCGACGCCATGCGCACCCACACGATCGTCTTCGCCATCGGCCCGGCCGGCACCGGCAAGACCTACCTCGCCGTGGCGTCGGCCGTGCAGGCGCTCGCCCAGAAGCAGGTCCGCCGGATCATCCTCACGCGCCCCGCCGTCGAAGCAGGCGAGAAGCTGGGCTTCCTCCCCGGCGACATCGCCGCAAAGGTCGACCCCTACCTCAAGCCGCTCTACGACGCCCTCTACGAGATGCTCGAGCCCGAGGCCTACGCCCGGGCCATCGAGCGGGGCGAGATCGAGGTGGCGCCGCTTGCCTTCATGCGGGGCCGGACCCTCAACGACTCGTTCATCATCCTCGACGAGGCGCAGAACACGTCGCCGGAGCAGATGAAGATGTTCCTCACCCGGATCGGGTTCGGGTCCCGAGCTGTGGTCACCGGCGACATCACCCAGATCGACCGCCCCGAAGGCCAGTCCGGCCTCGTGAGCGTGCAGGAGATCCTGGACGGCATCGACGGGGTGGCGTTCTCGTACCTCGACGCCCACGATGTGGTCCGGCACAAGATCGTGCAGCAGATCGTCGAGGCGTACCGCAGGTTCGCCGAGTCCGATCACGGCGACCGTCCCAACGAACGGGGCGAGCGCTGGCGCGGCGAGGCCAACGGGGCCTCCCGCCGCCCGGAGGGCGAACGGCCTCCTCCGGGCCCCCCTGGATGACCGATCACATGCCACTCACCGTGAGCCTGTGTGACGAGCAGGGGCTTGCGGTCGACGGCGAGCGGCTTGTGGATGTTGCGCGGCGGGCGGGCGCCGGCGAGGGGGCCACGGGCGAGATCTCCATCACGCTTGTCGATGCGGAACGGATCGCGGAGCTCAACGAGCGGCACCTCGGCGGCTCGGGGCCCACCGACGTGCTGTCGTTCCCCCTGGACGGCCTGGTCACCGAGCCACCCGGCGACGGGGAGCCGCCGGTGCTCGTCGGCGATGTCGTCCTGTGCCCCGAGGTCGCGATCGCCCAGGCCCCGCCCGGCCCCGACGGGGTGGCGTCCGAGCTCGACCTGCTCATCACCCACGGGGTGCTGCACCTCCTCGGCTACGACCACGACACCGAGGACGCCGCCCTGGCGATGCGCAGCCGCGAGGAGGCGGCCTGCGGGCGCTCGGGGGCACGAGCGTCATGAGCCGCACGGCCTGGGAGCTCGTCGCGGCAGTGGCGGCGACCGGATTCGCCTTCATCTCGTCGGTATGGGTCAACGCCGTCAGCCGGCTCACGCACGCCCGGGCACGCCACCTCCAGGAGCTCAGCCCGAAGCGGGGGGCGCTGCTCATGGCCCTCGCCGCCAACTCCCGGCTCTACCTGGCGGGCACGCTGCTGGCGATGCTGCTCGCACGGGTGACCGCGACCGTCCTTGTCGCCGACGTCGCCTTCCGCTCCCGGGTCCCCGCCGCAGGGGTGATCGTCGTCGCCGTGATGGCCTTCGTCCTCTTCCAGTTCGCCGAGATCGCCCCCCGGTCCTGGGTGCTGGAGCGGCCCGACGAGGTGATGTTGCTCTCGGCCCGGCCGGTGTGGTGGCTCGGCACGGCGCTGCGCCCGCTCGTGACGCTGCTGATCGCCATCAACCGCGTCTTCCTGTTGATCCTGCCCGGCCACGGCCTGCCCCGGGGGCCGGTCGCCTCCGAGGAGGAGATCATGTCGATGCTCGAGGTCGCCGAGTCCGAGGACGTCATCGAGACGCAGGAACGCCAGATGATCAGCTCGATCTTCGAGTTCGGCGACACCGTGGTCCGCGAGGTCATGGTGCCCCGGCCCGACATGATCTGCGTCGACGCCGAGGCCGACCTGAACACCGTGCTCGACCTCATGCTCGAGCAGGGCTTCACCCGGGTGCCCGTGTATCGGGAGACCATCGACGAGACGGTCGGCGTCGCGCACGCCCGCGACGTGATGGGCCGCCTGCGGGCCGATCCCGACGGTCCCGCGCCCAAGGTTGCCGAGGTCATGCGCGAGCTCATGTTCGTCCCGGAGTTCAAGAAGGTGGCGGAGCTGCTCCGCGAGATGCAGGGGGCCAAGACCCAGATGGCAGTGGTCGTTGACGAGTATGGGGGTATCGCCGGCCTCGTCACCATGGAGGATCTGCTGGAGGAGATCGTCGGGGAGATCGTCGACGAGCACGATCACGACGAGCCGTCCGTGGAGCGCCTCGACGACAGTACCCTCCGGGTCATCGCCCGCTTCGGCGTCGACGAGCTTTCCGAGATGCTCGACGTCGAACTCCCGAACTCCGAATGGGACTCCGTCGGGGGCCTGGTCGTCGGGACGCTCGGCAGGGTGCCCTCGGAGGGGGACCGGGTGACGGTGCACGGCGTCGAGCTCGAGGTCGAGCGGATGGATGGGCGGCGGATCGGCAAGGTCCTGGTGCACGCTCACCCCGAGCCGAACGCGGACTCGGCGGCCGCAGTCGGGCCGTGAGCGACCCGACGATCGACCACGGGGTGCCAGACCAGGCTGTGTCCAACCAGGCGAACGGGGCACACCGCTCGGGGTTCGTCTGCATCGTCGGGCGACCTAATGTCGGCAAGTCGACCCTGCTCAACCGCCTCGTGTCGCAGAAGGTGGCGATCGTCTCGGACAAGCCGCAGACGACCCGGCGGGCGGTCCGGGGGATCCTCACGCTGCCCGAGGCCCAGATCGTGTTCGTGGACACGCCCGGCCTGCACCGCCCGAAGGACGCCCTTGGCCGGCGCCTCAACGACGTCGCCCGGGAGAACCTCCGCGACGTCGACGAGATCGTCTTCGTCCTCGATGCCGCCGCCAGGATCGGGGCTGGGGATGCCTACATCGCCCGCGCCCTGGCCGAGGTCGGCACGCCGGTGATCTGCGTCGTCACGAAAGCCGACCTCGTCATGCCGCCGCAGCTGCTCGCTCACATCGAGGCGGCCTGGGCGCTCGGCGACTGGAAGGACGTCCTGACCACGTCGTCGCCCCGGGGGACCGGGATCTCGGACCTCGTGCGGGCCCTGGTCGAGGGGCTGCCCGAGGGTCCCCAGTACTACCCGCCGGAGACCGTCAGCGACCAGCCGCAGGCCCTGGCGGCCTCGGAGATGATCCGGGAGAAGGTCCTCGAGCTGCTGGCCGAAGAGGTGCCGCATTCCGTGGCGGTCGTCGTCACCGACATTGGGCCAGGCGACTCGCCGGACGTCGTCGTCGTCAGCGCCGCCATCTACGTCGAGCGGGATTCCCAGAAGGGGATCGTCATCGGCAAGGGCGGTAGGATGCTGAAGGAGATCGGCAGCCGGGCGCGACCGGACGTGGAGGAGCTCCTCGGCAGCCGGGTGTTCCTCGACCTCCGGGTGAAGGTGGAGCCGAACTGGCCGCGCCGGGAGGGCCTGCTGGAGCGTTTCGGGTACTGAGGCTTCGCTCGTTCGGTTGCTCGTTTCGGTGGAGGGCCGCCATGCCGCAGGGTTCGGTGAAGGAGTACGACGTCAACGCCAGGACGGGCACCATCGTGTCCGACGACGGCGCCACCCAGTGGCCGATCGATCCCGTGGCGATGGACCAGGGCATGTTCCGTTTCTTCCGGACGGGCCAGCGGGTGACCTTTGACGTGATCGACGAGGACGGCAAGACCCGGGTCCGCAATCTCCGCATCGGCCTGGCGTAGCGAACGTTTCCGTGCGGCACGCCGAGCTGGCCGCTCGCATCGACTCGACGATCCTCCGCCCCGAGGCAACCCCCGACGAGGTGGCCGCCGTCTGCGAGCAGGCAGCCGCCCTCGGGTGTGCCGCCTGCGTGGTGCTGCCGCTGCACCTCGACCTGTGCGTCGAGATCCTCGGCGCCTCCCCGACGGCCCCCTGCACCGTCGCCGCCTTCCCGTCCGGTGGCCTCACCCGGGAGCTCCTGGCGGCCGAGGCCGAGGACGCCGTCGACCGGGGGGCCCGGGAGGTCGACATGGTGCTGCCGGCGGGCCTCGTCCGGGCCATGCGCTACGGCGACGTCGTCGAGCATGTCAACGCTGCGGCCGAGGTCGTCCACGACGGCGGGGCATTGCTGAAGGTCATCGTCGAGGCAGGCCTGCTGACGCCGGCTGAGACCGCACGGGCGGCCTCCCTCGCCGCCGATGGCGGGGCCGACTTCGTCAAGACGTCCACCGGGGTCTACGGGGGTGGGGCCACGGCGGAGCAGGTGCGCCTGCTGAGGGCGGCGGTCCCGCAGACGGTCGGGGTGAAGGCCTCGGGGGGCATCTCGACGCTTGCCAGGGCGTTGGAGATGCTGGAGGCCGGCGCGGACCGCCTCGGCACCTCGGCCGCGGCGGCGATCCTGGCCGAGGTGGCCGGGGGCGGGTGAAAAAGTCCTCGCTATCCGACGAGAATCCCACCCACCCCCCGAGAGGGAATCCGGGGGATCGGGTGGGGCCGCTCCTATAGTGAGCGTCCATGCTCTACAAGGACGAGGCGGTGGTCCTGCGCACGATGCGCCTTGGCGAGGCCGACCGCATCGTGACCCTCGCCGGGCGCAGCCAGGGCAAGATCCGGGCCGTCGCCAAGGGGGTCCGGAAGACCAAGAGCCGCTTCGGGGGCCGCCTGGAGCCGTTCACCCAGGTGTCGCTCGTGATGTGGCGGGGCCGTTCCGACCTCGACATCGTCACCCAGGTCGAGGCCGTCGAATCGAACCGTTCCGTCCGGGAGGACCTTGACCGCTTCGCCCTCGGCCAGGTGATGCTCGAGGCCGTGGACCGGGTCGTCCAGGAGAAGGAGCCTTCCCCCAGGGTCTTCAACCTGCTCGTCGAGGGACTGAAGGGCCTCGGCGCCAGCGGCTCGCCGCTGGTGCTCGCCTGGTTCCTCCTGCGCCTGTCCGGGGTGGCGGGCTTCGCCCCCTCGCTCGTCGACTGCACCGAGTGCGGCGCCCCGGCCACCTGGTTCTCACCGGGCCAGGGCGGCGCCGTCTGCGCCCGGTGCCGATCGGCGGAGGCGGCCCCCGTGGCCGCGGGT
>DASPZW010000504.1:0-3444 GCA_035636055.1 Actinomycetota bacterium | reverse complement strand
GCCGGCGCCGCCATGCCTTCTCCGCCGCCGGGTCGAGGGTGGGGTCTCCGGCCGGGTAGGGGATGCCCCGCGTGGGGACGATGCGCGGCGCCCCGACCCGCGTGGCGATCGGGACGAGGTTCACCAGCAGCGCGGTCGGGATCCCGGCCCGCTCCAGTTCCTTCGCAAGCGTTGACCCGCAACGCGTTCCGGTCCCTCAGGTCGCAGTCAGGATCGCCGCTTGGACGCCGGCCCGGCGGAGTTCGGCCGCCCACTCGACGCCGAAGTGCGTGGCATCCCCAACCGCGGTCCCGTTGCCGGCGGTGACGAGGTACTCGGGGTGCAGGGCCCGGATCTCCCCGCTCGCCTCCATCTCCCGGGCGACGTCGAGCGGGAGCATGCGGTTGGGGTCGGCGTTGGCCACGACCGTCGAGAAGCCACCGTGCACCGACTGGAACTCGCCGGTTGCCAGGGCGTTGCGCCCCGCCAGCGAGTACCGGAACCAGTGCTTGGCCCTCGCCGACTCCAGGCGGTCGGGGTTGCCGGCGGGCACGAGCGCACCCTCCGTGAGGATCGCGACCATGGCTTGTCGGGCATCGGCGATGGGGGCGGCGGGCGCCACGTGCGAGAAGTCGGGAAGCTTGATCTCGGTCCTGCCTCCGGCGGGGCCCCTGGCCAGGCGGTCAAGCGCTAGGAGCACCGCCCGGGTGGCGGCGTTGGCGGGTGCGACCGAGTTCCGGCGGGCGAGGGCGGAGGCGCCGGTGATGCGACCCTCGGCCTCGCCGGGTGCCCCGCCCCTGGCGAGCATCGACGCTGCCGCGGCCATCCTCGTCAGGGCCTCGCCCATGTGGCGGGCAGCGGGACCGGAGTCAATGGCCACCGCCGGTGCGACCTCGGGGAGGCCGGGGTTGGCCGGGTCCATCGCGGCGAGCGCCGGGATGCCGGCGCTCGCCGCCGCGGCGGCCACCCGAGCGCAGGCGATGCCGTAGCGGCCGCTCCCGAACGCCGGGCCGGCGATCAGCAGCTCGGCGCCGGCTTCCTGGGCCAGGGCGAGGATCTCGCCGGGTGCCCTGGGCTCGGAGGCGGCGTAGTCGTCGCCGCAGAAGACGGTGGCGACCACCTCGTGACCCTCGGCCTGCAGGCTGGCCGCCAGCTTGCGGCCCGGGCCGACCGCTCCCTCCCGGGAGGCCGGCGGGGTGCCCGCCTGGTCCTCCCCGCCGATGCCGGCGAAGAACTGGTTGATGTAGTGGACGACCTTCATCTACGAGATCACCTCCGCTCCTGCTGCCGTCAGCTTTCCCCAACCGAGCGGGCTGAGCGCGGCGACCACCACGGCCATGGGCACTTCCATCGCCGCCGAGGCCTCGATGTCGAGCAGGGCGAAGCGCTCCGCTCCGTAGGCCCGCTCGACGGCGGGGAGCTGGATCCGCTCGTCGTAGTTCCCGGTCGAGACCATCGCGGTGGCGGACGACGGTGGGGACACCAGCGGCGGTGCGGTCCCGTCCGGCCCGGACATCTCGGAGAAGAGGCCCACGCCCACGATGCCGGCCTCCTCCAGCGCATCCATCTTCAGGGAGATGTCAGAGTCGGCGTTGCCGCCACCCTCCTTCGTGATGATGGCGGCGTCCCAGCCGAGGGAGGCGCACAGCCGGGCCGCGTGGGCGGCGGTCAGCTCTTTCGCAGCCTGGTCCACGGGCTCGGGGGACAGGATCAGCCCGGCGAACTCCAGGGTGTCGCCGTCGGCGGCCCGCAGGGCGGCCACCACCGGGTGGTTCTGGTGGACGTAGGTGGGGTTGCGCAGCGCCGGGTGGCCGTACTGGCCGCTGACGACAGCCCCGTCGTCGACCTCGCACGCGTCGATGGCCACCGGGGGCGACCCTGCCAGGCTGCGCCCGTAGAAGAAGACGTCCTTGAAGGCCCCCTGGGTCTGGAGGTTGGTGATCGCCCCGACCCTCGGGAGGGGGCCGGGGCCGCTCCGGGGGCCGGGAGTGAAGAGCTCCTCGACCTCGTCGGCGGGGGCCTCGACCGAGGCCTCCGCCAAGCGGCCGGCGACCCGCAGCATGCCCCGCCGCAACGCGGCGTCGACGTCCTCCCACCCTGCCCCCTCGGCGGGCTCGAACTCGATGATCAGGTTGTGGGTCTGGCCGAGGGGGGAAAGCTCGGCCGCCGGTCCCGACATGTCGATGAGCGCCTCCTGCGCCCGGGGAAGGAAGCCGGCGACCACGACCGCCGCCCCTCGAAGGACGTGGGTCTCGCCGCGCCCTTGCACCTTCGGGGGGGCGACAAAGCCCGGGAAGGCGCCGCCCTTGGGACCTTTCGACCTCGGCTCGACGGCGTCGAGGACCTTGACGATCCTGGCGCTGTCGCCCGGCGACGCCCAGCTCAGCCGGACGGACGCGAGCGCCGGGCTGGCCATCAAGTCCTCGAGCTCGACCTTCGCAGCCGTGAGCGTGCCGGCTGCGAAGGCAGTGGTGCCGCCAAAGCCAACTGCCGTCACGCTGTGGATCAGCCGCCGCAGCGCGACTGGGTCAGGAACCGTCGGGGTCATGCCCGAAATCGTATCGCGACCAGGAGAATGTTCTGACCAACGCCCCTCCCGCCTTGCAGTGGGGCACGGGACCCCGGGTAGACTCCGCACCATGGACTCTGTGACCCGGATCAAAACCGCTTTAGCACTTGAAAAGCCCGACCGGCCCCCGTTCACCTGGTGGGGTCACGCCTTCAAGGAGGAATGGTCACCCGAGGCGCTCGCCGCCGTCACCGTCGACCGGGCGCGCCGCTTCGGCCTCGACTTCGTCAAGCTGCAGCCCCGGGCCTCTTCCTTCGCCGAGGCGTACGGCTCGCTGTACGAGCCCTCCGGCAACGCCGAGGAACACCCGACGCTCATCAAGGCGGGCGTCGTGACCATGGGGGACTGGGTGAAGCTGCCCGAGGTCGACGCCTCCCATCCGGCCTTCGCCGACCAGGTCGAGGCGCTGCGCCTCGTGGTCAACGAGCTCGGCCCCGACGTGCCGGTGATCCAGACGGTGTTCTCGCCGCTGACCGTGGCAGGGCACCTCATCGGCAAGGACCCGGCAGGGGTCGTGCGGATGCTGCTCGACCGTCCCGACCTGGTCGGGCCGGCCCTCAAACGGATCGCCAGGGGCCTCGTCAGCTTCTCCGCGGCGTCGGTGGCGGCCGGCGGGGCCGGGATCTTCTTCGCCATCTCCGGGTACGCGTCGGCCGACATGATGTCCGAGAAGGACTACCGGAGCCTGGCGCTCGACCACGACCTCGAAGTGACCGGCCTCCTTCCCCATGAGGCATGGTTCAACGTCGCCCACCTCTGCGGGCCGCGGCTGCATTTCGACATCGCCAAGGCGCTCGGCCTCCAGGCGGTGAGCTGGGCCATTCACGAGCCCGGCAATCCGGGGCTCGCCGAGGGCCGGGACCGCACCGGCATGGCGGCCATGGGCGGCCTCGGCC
>DASPZW010000503.1:0-4262 GCA_035636055.1 Actinomycetota bacterium | reverse complement strand
CCGGGGGGCGGGGCCAATCCAGGGCCGGTGGAGCGGAGGAGATCACCCAGTAGAGGACCCGTCGCTTCGAACCTTCGATGCTCATTGCTTGCCGGCCCCCACCCGCTCCGCGAGTTGGCGCAGGCCGGGAGTCCGGGAACGGCGTTCACGACTCAGGAGCTCATCGACGAGGCTTCGCCTCCCTGCGGGGCGATAGCCCTCCCGCTCTCTCCGAGCGAGGATGGCCTCGGGACTCTGCGGGAGGCGAGGACCGAGCCGAGGAGGATGAGAGCCAGCCCAGAAAGCTTCCCGGTCGTGAGGGGCTCGCCGAGGAAGAGGCCGAACAGCACCGCGAATGCGGGGGCGATGTACCAGGCAAGCGACGCTCGTCCGGGCCCGAGGTCGAGAATGAGCCGGTAGAAGAGCACAAGGGCAAGCCCGGTACCGACTGTGCCCAAGCACAGAATGACCAGGGCGGTGACGAGATCTGGACCGTGGCGGATGTGGGTAGCCGGCGTGGGGAGCATGGCGAATGGGAGGATCGCGATCGAGGTGACCGTCATGGTCGCCGTCGCCACCGCAAGGGGGGCCGCCTTGGTCAACCACCGGTGTATGACGACCGCACCGACGGCGAAGCTGAGCGCCGCGGCCAGGATGACCGCCCCGTACAGCAGGGTGGTGCTCCGCCCGCCAAGGTCGAGTCCGAACAGGAGCCCCACACCGACCAGGCCCAGCGCCGCCCCGGCCAAGCCGCGGCGGTCGGGCCGATCGAGGGGGTCAAGCCAGACGGTGAGGATCGCCACGAAGACCGGTTGGGCGGCAACGATGACGCCGGCAAGCGATGAGGAGACGTGCTGCTGACCCACGGTGAGCAGCACGAGGGGGATGGTTCCCTGGATCAGGGCAGCAATGAGGACCGTGCCTGGCTTGCTCCGAAGCGTGTGAAGCACCCTGCCCCTCAACCCGAGAGGGACGAGGACGAGGGCCGCGGATGCCACACGAGTGAACACGACCATCGGAGGGTCAAAGTCGGCCAGCGCGAGCTTGGTGAGGGGATACGCGGCTCCCCAGGTTGCCCCGAGGGCGAGCAGCAGCAGCCAGCCCCGGCGAGTCACCTCATAACGGCCGGCTGGCTTCCGAACAGGCGCGCCGCGCCGCGAGCATCCGCTCGTCGAGCTGTCGGACCGAAGGCTCGTTCCTCCAAGGCTCGAGCATCGTCCGCAACATGGTGATAGTCCGCTGGTTGCGGGCCGACCCGGTGGCGAGCGCGATCTCGTATGCCTCCCCAACGAGCTCGCTCGCCTGCGGGACCTCACCCTCTTGGATGAGCGCGTCCGCAAGCGCCCCGGTCACCTCGGCCCTCTCCCGGACCGAGGCAGGGTTCCAGACTGCAAGCGTCCGCTGGAAGACCTCCCGTGCGGGCTTCGCCTGCCCGAGCCGAAGACGGCAGTGGCCCTCCCATTTGGCGAGGTGAGCCTGGGAGTAAAAATCAAGCCACGGCTCGTCACCCGCAGGTTCGTTGAGGCTCAGGAGCGTGCTGGCTTCGTCGAGGTCTCTCAGACAACGAGGGGCATCCCGGAGGCAGGCGTGGACGTAGGCCCGGGTGGCTCCCAGCCACGAGCGCGTCCTCGCCGAGGCGTGGCGCCTCCCTATGGCGTCGGCCTTCTCGGCGAAGCCGAGGGCATCCTGGTGTTCGCCGCAATGCGACAGCAGCCGGCTCATCCGGCCAAGCCCGTAGGCGTGCAGGCCCGCGTTGCCGCCCGCCTTAGCGAAGTCGGCCGATCGCCGGCACCAGCGGGCCGCCTCACCATACTGCTCGGTGTCGAAGGCGAGCCAGGCGGCGAGCTCCGCAGCCTCGGCACACACGACCGCCAGTGCTCGGAACTCGGCGTCACTGTGAGCAAGCTCCAGGTATCTGGATATCCGGTAGTAGTGCTCGATAGCGGTCTTCTGTACGGAGGCCGGACCCGCAAGGTTGTCGAGTTGGCGGAAGTTCGCCGTCAGGGCGGCCAACGCCGAGGGAAACGTCGGAGAGGATGCTCCCCTTTCGGGCGCAAGGCAGGAGTCGGGGAGGCGCCCCAGGAGCGTCGTCCCCGCAATGGCCCCCATTCCCCGCATGAACTCACGTCGTAGCACCGGGTCTTCATACTCCCATCCGAGGCGAATTTCCTCCCAGACGCCTCGGCCCGAATGCTGGAGCACGCGATGGCGCCGGCGGCTCGCATGCGCTACCCGCAGGGCTTGGCGGTGTTCGGCTGTGACGTCGTCGAGCAGCGTCGTGAGCTGGCCGCCCGCGTCGAGTGCACGGTCGACTCTGGCGAGCAACCCCCCGGTAGGGACGGCATAGCCGCTCTCGATCTCTCCCAGGCGGCGTCGATCGCTGCCAGTCCCTTCCGCCAGTGCGGCAAGGGACAGCCTGGCTGCGCGCCGAAGCTCGCGCATCCTGGCACCCAGGGCAGCCGCCTTGGGGCAGTTCGGGTTCAAGGGCTTCGGCTGTCGTGGGCATGGTCACCCGCTCTCTGGCAGGAGGGAGCGATTCTAGCGTTCGCGTCCAACCTGGGCGAGGTCGGCATTCGCCAGAAATTGGACGGCAATCGGCCCTCGGCTCCATTCTCGCCCTCGGAAGAGAAGGGCTCGAGAAGGGACGAGCGATGCTGCTGGCAATGTGGGTAACCCGGGCAGCTCTGCCGCGAGCCGCCCGGGTGTCCTGGAGCGGTCCGGCTGCCTCTGACCGCAACCCCCTCCATGTGCCCGCCCGAGGAAAACGCTGTCGGGCTGACCTTCGCCGCACCTCGGATGCAGTTCCCCAAACCGCCTCCCACGGGGGCAGGCAGGGGAGGCCCCGAACCCGGCGTTGCCCCAGACGCCCGCCACAAACCCCCAACCGACGCCACCCGAAGTGACAGAAAGCGAGGCCCAGCCCATGACGATGACATCCTCCACCGGGGGCTCGCGGCCGCTCGGTCCGTACGGCGAGTACCGGGAGCACATCCGAGACCTGTTCGCCTCCTGTGACGACGTTCTGCGGCAGATCCGTCGGGCACTCTACGGGGGACACCCCAGCCGCCAGTACGTGGCGGAGAAGGCCCAGGCCCTCCGTGACGCAGCAGCAGGCCTGCTGCGGGGCTGCCACGATGTCGAAGGATGCCTGCGCCAGTGCGGGCAGGACGTCACCGAGGACTGGGACGGCGAGCCCTACGTCACCGAGTGCCGCTTGGAGGCCGGCCACCGGGGCCCGCATCTGGCCGGGCTCCCGGCCTCCCCCATGAGGGAGGCGACCGACGCAGGCCGGGACCTGGCACGGGCGGCGCTGGCGTTGTCGGACCACATCGACTGGCTGGCCCACCGGGGATGCCGGCTCCCCGACGCCGACGACATGGCAGGGCTCGCCAAGGGCCTCGGCGAGGTGGGCTGCGCCCTCACAGGAGCCTCCAGGGCGTTGGAGTGCCTGGGAGCCGTTCCATGGGGTCCGGGTGGCTCAGCCGAGGAGGACCGGCCGTGACCTGCCACACCCACCGGTTGCGGCCCGCAGCCGCCGGCTCGGCCATACGAACTCTGGGGACGGGGCCGAAGGGCGTGGAGCCGTGAAGCTCCGGCTCCACGGGACCCCCCAGGAGTGCCGGCGCGCCGTCGAGGAGCTGCGGGGGCTGTTCGAGGTGGTCTCGGTCAGCGGCGTCCACCCGGACCGGGGCTCGGGTCTCCTCGTCCGGGTTTACCTGGAGGTCCGCCTCGACGACCGTCCCGAGCGCCCCCCGGGCTCCCGCAACGGCTCTGGACCAAGGCGTTTGCGTGGCGGGGGACACGGCTCTGTGCGACAGGCCCCCCGGCGCTGGCAGTGAACGCCCCCGTCCGGGCCTGCACCAGATGCGGCCAGCCGGCTGAGAAGGACCTGCGCCCGGACCTCTGCATCCCATGTGCGAAGGCGCTGCTGCGTCGTGCCCTGGCCTACGAGTCCGTGCTGGTGGCCGGCATCACGGCCGACCGCAGCACCCTGGCCGTCAGCGTGGGGCGCAACTGATGGCCCCGAGGAAGTTTGATGGGAATTTGTTCCCAGCGAGCAAAAAGGCACCAAACTTCTGGGCGGAGTGAGTGACGAGATCGGAACTCGATGTGGGGCCAACCTATTGAGTTAGCACCTGAGGGCGGTGCGCCCTGGACGGCAAATCAATCGGCAGTTCGGCCCGCATACCTCACCGTGCGGTCCACGCAGCGTTCCACGTCTGGGGACCAATGACTCCGTCGGGCGTCAGCCCCTTCTCCTGCTGGAACCTGACGCACACGTC
>DASPZW010000502.1:0-7789 GCA_035636055.1 Actinomycetota bacterium | reverse complement strand
AGGTGCCCGCTGCCATCGCGAAGGCCTCCGAGGCGGCGCGCAGGTCCATGTTCGATGTGCCCCTCATCGGCACGACCATACCCCACCAGGTCCTCGGGGAGGCGTCGGGTGCCGAGGTGATGCTGAAGCCGGCCTCGCCGGGAACCGGTGTCATCGCCGGCGGGCCCGTGCGCGCGGTGGTCGAAGCGGCCGGCATCAAGGACCTGCTCTCGAAGTCGCTCGGTTCGTCGAACGCCATCAACATCGTGCACGCGACCATCGACGGGCTGCGGTCCCTGCAGCGCCCCGAGGACGTCGCCCGCCGCCGTGGCAAGACGGTGGAGGAAGTGGCGCCCGCCTACCTGCTCCGTCCCAAGGCGGGCACCGCGCACGCCATCGCCGCGGCCAGCGCCGGTGCAGCGACGAATTCGGGGGCATAATCGACCGATGGCAGACGTGAGGATCACCCAGGTGAGGAGTGCCGCCTCGAGGCAGGCGGACCAGGGCCGGACGCTTCGGGCACTCGGGCTGACGCGCATCCGGTCCTCCGTGATCCACGAGGACCGGCCCGAAATCCTCGGCATGATCAACAAGGTGTCGCACCTCGTCGTCGTGGAGCCGGCCGACGGACGGACCGACAGCGACCGCAGGAGGCGGGGCCAATGAAGCTGCACGAACTCGCACCCGCACCCGGTTCCACCCGGCCCAGGCGGCGCGTGGGCCGCGGCCGCGCCGGCGACGGCGGCAAGACCGCCGGGCGGGGCACCAAGGGCGCAAAGGCCCGGGGTCAGATCGCCCGCACCTACGAGGGGGGCCAGATCCCGTTGCAGATGCGCCTGCCCAAGCTGCCGGGCTTCCGGTCTCCCAACCGAGTTCCCTACACCGTCGTCAACCTTGCCGCGCTGGAAGAGGCGTTCGAGCCCGGCACGATCGTCGATCCGGACACGCTGCGTTCCAAGGGCCTCGTGAAGAAGAAGGGGCCGGTCAAGGTGCTCGGCCAGGGCGACATCGCCAAGGCTCTCCAGGTTCGGGCGCACGCCTTCAGCATGAGCGCGGTCGCCAAGCTGGAGGCTGCGGGTGGTGCCGCCGAGGTGATCGAGCGTAGCTGAGCTGAGATGGTCACCGAAGTAGGTCACCGACACCAGGAGTCCTAGGTGCTCGCAGCGTTCGTCAACGCCTTCAAGGTCCCCGACCTTCGCAAGAAGCTTCTCTTCACGCTGTTCGTCATCGCCGTCTACCGGCTGGGGTCGCACATCCCCGTGCCCGGCATCGACATCAAGACGGCCCGCAGCCTGACGAGCGTCAACGGCGGCGTGCTCGGACTGCTCAACCTCTTCTCCGGCGGGGCGCTCACCCAGCTGGCGGTCTTCGCCCTCGGGATCATGCCCTACATCACGTCCAGCATCATCATGCAGCTGCTGGCGGTCGTCATCCCCAAGCTCGAAGCCTGGCAGAAAGAGGGCGAGATCGGGATGAAGAAGATCACCCAGTGGACCCGCTACCTCACCGTCGGCCTGGCCATTCTGCAGTCCACTGGGCTCGCCTTCCTCTTCCACCGTGGTGGTCTCCAGAACGCCCAGGGCCGGTCGGTCGACCTGATCCCGCACTTCACGCCCGCCCGGGTGGCGCTCATCGTGCTCACCCTCACGGCCGGCACGGCGGTCATCATGTGGTTCGGCGAGCTCATCACCACCCGCGGCATCGGCAACGGCATGTCGATCATCATCTTCGCCGCCATCGTCGCCCGCCTCCCCTCCGAGGGGTCGGCCATCTACCAGCAGCTCGGGCCCCGGTGGTTCGCCCTGATCATCGCCCTCGGCATCCTGATCATCGTGGCGATCGTCATCGTCGAGCAGGGCCAGCGCAGGATCCCGGTGCAGTACGCGAAGCGGGTGGTGGGCCGCAAGCTCTACGGCGGCTCGTCGACCTACATCCCGCTGAAGGTCAACCAGGCCGGCGTCATCCCGATCATCTTCGCCTCCAGCGTCCTGTACTTCCCCGCGCTGGTGTCGACGATCATCCCGTGGAAGTTCCTCAACACGTTCTTGTCGAACAATGTGGAGAACCAGGCCTCGCCGGTCCACATCATCCTGTACGGGCTCCTCATCGTGTTCTTCGCCTATTTCTATACCGCCATCACGTTCAATCCGATCGAGGTGGCCGACAACATGAAGAAGTACGGCGGCTTCATCCCCGGCATCCGCCCGGGGCGCTCGACCGCCGAGCACCTCGACTTCATCCTCACGCGCATCACCCTCCCCGGGTCGTTGTTCCTCGCCAGCGTGGCGATCCTGCCCTCCATCGCCCTGGCCTTGCTGAAGGTCCAGAACTTCCCCTTCGGTGGCACCTCCATCCTGATCACCGTCGGCGTCGCGCTCGAGACGATGAAACAGTTGGAGTCCCAGCTGCTCATGCGGCACTACGAGGGCTTCCTCAGCTGACGCCACCCAGCCGGTGGGCCCCGGGGAAAAGCTGGCCGTGCGGCTCCTGCTCCTAGGGCCACCAGGAGCAGGGAAGGGCACGCAGGCCGGCCGGCTTGCCGCGCACTTGGGCGTGCCCCACATCGCGACCGGCGACATGCTCCGCCAGGTCACTGTGGCGGATTCGCCCCTGGCTCGCCGCCTGCAGTCGTACATGGACCGCGGCGAACTTGTCCCCGACCACCTCATGAACGAGATCTTCGAGGAACGCATCAGCCAGCCCGACGCGCAGGCCGGTTGGGTCCTGGACGGGTATCCTCGAAACGTGGATCAGGCGAAGATGCTCGACGAGGCCCTGGCCCTCCGGGGGGTGGGCATCGACAAGGCGATCCGGTTTGCGGTCACCGGGCGCGAGATCGTGTCGCGCCTGTCGGGCCGGCGGGTCTGCCCGACCGATGGCAGCGTGTACCACGTAGTCACGAACCCGCCGAAGGTCGAGGGCATCTGCGACATCGACGGCACCCCGCTGGTCCAGCGCGAAGATGACCGTGAGGACACCGTCCTGAGACGCCTCGAGGTGTACGGGCAGCGGACCAAGCCCCTCTACGACCTGTACGGCGAGAAGGGGATCCTGGCGGAGGTCGATGCGATCGGGTCCCCGGACGAGGTCTACGAACGTCTTTTGAGGGTAGTGGGGGAGGACCAGGGGGGTCCAGGGGGGAGTAGCAGCCCGGCGGAGCGTAGCGGAGCCGGAGAAGCTGCGGATCCCCCCTGGCTCAGGGAACGCTCCGCAGGAGCGGACCCTGAGAGGAAAGAAGAGGGGGGTCACTCTTGATCCAGAAGAAGAGTCCTGAGCAGATCGAGAAGATGCTCGTCGCGGGGCAGGCCCTCGCCGACGTGATCGCCGAGTTGGCGAAGTCCGTGGCGCCGGGCGTCACGACCCGTGAACTCGACGGCATTGCGGAGCGCCTGATCCGCGACAAGGACGCCGTGCCCTCCTTCCTGGGGTACCGGGGGTTCCCAGGCAGCATCTGCGCCTCGCCCAACAACGTGATCGTGCACGGCATCCCCAACGACACCGTGCTCAAGGACGGCGACCTCCTCTCGGTGGACGTCGGTCTCATTCTCGACGGCTGGCACGCCGACAGCGCCCACACATACCCGGTCGGCACGGTCTCTCCGAAAGCGACCCGCCTGCTGGATGTCACGAAGGCCTCGCTCGAGGCCGGCATCGAGCAGTGCCGCCCCGGCAACCGCCTGACCGACATCTCCCACGCTGTCCAACGCGTGGTCGAGCACGAGCGTTTCGCCGTGGTCCGGGAATTCGTGGGGCACGGCATCGGGCGCAACCTCCACGAGGACCCCCAGATCCCGAACTTCGGCGCGCCCGGGCGCGGCCCGGCGATCGAGGCGGGCATGGTCTTCGCCATCGAGCCCATGGTCAACGCCGGCGGCTGGCGGACCAAGACCCTCGACGACGGCTGGACCGTCGTCACCGCCGACGGAAGGCTCTCGGCACACTTCGAGCACACGGTGGCTGTCACCCCCGCCGGCCCCCTGGTGCTGACCAGGCTCCCGGCCCCCTCCTCGGTCGCCCACTAGGCGGCTTCCCACCTTTCTCGGTTAGTTCCCTCCAAAAAGAGCGCATGCCGCACCTTTTGGAGGAATCTTCCTCCGCAGGCCAGGCTCCAAGGGGAGGGAGGGGCGAAAACGCGAATGTTTGGGTATCCTCACATCCCCTGGAAAACGGGGCCCGCTGAGGGGGCGGGACGGCATGGAACCGTTGGACGAGCTGGACCCACTGGCCGCGGTGTTCCCCGAGGACGACGTACAGCACCTCGGGCTCTCGCCACTCGGCGGCTCTGTGGAGACGCGGGCCCCCCGCCGCGAGGCGCCGCCCGCCCCGTTCCCCCTCGACCCCATCCTGGCCCCCGTCTTCCGCGATTTCGAGCAGTCCGGCGTCCGGTGGTGCCTGCTGGGCCTCCCGGAACGAGCCCCTGACGGAGCCGACGAGGAGGTCGTTGCCCTCGTTGACCGCTCTGCGCTGGCTACGGCCCGGCGTGTCCTCAAGGCCAACGGCTTTGCCCCGATCCCGACGTGGGGCCGTGGCCCCCTTGCCCGCTTCGTGGGCTACAACCCCGCCACCGACCGCTGGGTGATCCTGGATATTGCGACCCGGCTCACGTACGGGCCCTACGCCGAGCTCGAGACCGCCGCCGAGGGCGGGTGCCTGGAGCGGCGGCGGTGGGAGGGGGGCGTCTACGTGCTCGCCGCCGACGACGCCTTCTGGACCCTGTTGCTGCACGTGCTCCTCGACGACCCGACGCTGCTGGGAGCCCGGCCCCCGGCGTTTGCCAAGACGCTGGAGCGTCTGGCCGTCGAGGCCCGCGCCGATGGCCCCCTCGCCCGTGTCATCGCCGCATTCCTGCCAGAGCGCTGGACCACGGATGTCCTCGTCGATTGCGTCTGGGACGGGGACTGGGACGCGCTGGAGCGCCTTGCCCCGGCACTTGCAATCGAATGGGGACGCCGCCAGGAGCGACCGGCCCGGCGGCGCGACCTCGCCAACCGGACCCTCCGCAGGTTCTCCGCCCGCCGGCTGCTGCCGCCGCCGCGGGGTCTCTCGGTGGCCCTGCTCGCTCCCGACCCCGCCGCCAAGGCCAACCTCGCGGCCGAGCTTGGCCGGACCTTCTACCTACCCGTCACCTACATGCGCATGAGCGCCCCGCCCCGTTCCCGGGCGGGGACCGTCGTGCGGCCCGGGTTCTTCCGGACGCTTTTCACCCAGTGGCACCGCTACCTGACGGGACGCCAGCGGCGGTCGAAGGGCCGGCTCGTCGTGTTCGACCGCTACACCTACGACTACCGGCTTCCCCCCATGAAGCGGGCCCGTGCCCTCGGCAAGCTGCGGCGGGTCATCCTCGGCCGGGCCTGCCCGGCACCGGACGTCGTCGTGGTCCTCGACGACCCGACCCCTCCCAAAGTGCGCAAGCTCCGCCCCGACGTCCCCTTCGAGACGGTCCGCCAGCGCTACCTCAACCTCTCCCAACGCCTGCCCGATGCGATCGTTGTCGAAGCACCGCCCGGCGACGAGCGGCTGCGGCGCGAGATCACTGCCCAGATCTGGCGGGTCTATGCCGCCGCCCCGCCCACGTCGTGGCTCCTTCGTCTGGGGAATCTCCTCCAGCGGTAGCACCCCGCGGAGCGCCGCGGCCAGCGTTACAGCCGGCCGCGTGAGGGGGGTCCAGGGGGGAGTAGCAGCCCCCGGAGCGTAGCGGAGGGGATGAGCTGCGAATCCCCCCCGGCTCCTATGGGGGGCTCGTGGCACGCTCCGGAGGCGCGGGCCACGAGAGGAAAACTCAGCCAACCATGAACCTGAATTAATCCAGATCAGCCTCCGATTCTGCCGACACTGATACAAATGGCTGCTGCGCGCTCGTTCGGGCTCAGGCTTGCCGCGCTCGCCTGCGCGGCTGCCGCCGGTCTGCCGGCATGCTCCGCGGCCGTCAGCGCTCCCGGCGCCGAGCCCCGTTCCGCCTCGCCGGCGCCGGGGCCGCCCGCGCCGACCGCCGCCCAGCAGCAGGCGGCGCTCTGCCGCTCGGCGGGCAGGGGGCCGGGTGTCGCGGGGAGCCTGGTCGAGGGCATCACCCACACCCAGTACAGCGCGGACAACAGCGGCGACACTGCGTCGGTGGGCCGAGCCGCGGGCGTGCTGTCCGGAGACGGCAACTGCCTGCAGAACCAACACCTCATGGGCTGGGGGGCCGAGAACCCGGAACCGTCGCCAGGGGTCTTCAACTTCGCCACCCTCGACGCCCGGATGGACGTGATCCGCGGGTCGGGCGGCACGCCGGTGCTTACCCTGTGCTGCGCCCCCGACTGGATGAAGGGCGGCGCCGCGGGCACCACCGACTGGACCAAGCTCGACGTGGCCCCCACCCCGGACCACTTCGCCGACTTCGCCGCCCTCGCCCGGGCCGTGGCGAAGCGGTATCCCGACGTGCTCCACTACCAGGTGTGGAGCGAGCTGAAGGGCTTCTACAACGCCAAGCTGAACCGCTGGGACTACGAGGGCTACACCGCCCTCTACAACATGGTCTACGACACCTTGAAAGGGGTGAATCCGGCGATCCAGGTGGGCGGCCCGTACGTGGTCATGGACAGCGAGGCCGACGCCACGCTGATGAGCAACCCTTCGGCGGTGCGGGGGGTCTGGGGGACCCTGGACCAGCGGGTGGTCGACGTCCTCGGCTACTGGCTGGCCAACATCCATGGCGCCGACTTCCTTGCGGTCGAGGCCGGGACGTCCAGCCGGGACGGCACGCCGGCCACCGATGAGTTCACGGCCACCCAGAAGCTCGGGGACCTCACGACGTGGCTCCGGTCGCGCACCAACCTCCCCGTGTGGTGGTCCGAGTGGTATGTCGTGCCCACCACCGGTTCCGGCTGGACCGACGCGCACAAGGCGGCGGTCGTCGCCGACGCCCTCGCCCGGATGGTCACCGCCGGCACCGCAGCCGCGCTGCTCTGGCAGCCGCAGGCGGATGCCACCGGCTGCCCCTTCGCCTGCCTGTGGACCGACACCCGGGTCCCCCACGGCGGCCAACCCACGGTGCTGGCCTCGCTCTGGCCGGTGCTGGGCCAGTGGCTCGCCGTCCCGGGTCATCACGCGGTCGGTGCCACGCCTGCGAGCGTCACCGCCTTCGAGACCGGCCGCTCGTTGCTCGTCATCAACACCACCGACCAGCCGGTCACCGCGAGGGTCGCGGGCGCCGTCCTGCCCCTGGGCGCGTATGGTGTCGTGGTGCACGACGCCGCGGGACCCACCTCTTGACCCCCACCCCTGAGGGGACCCCGGTCATGACCCCCACCCCTGAGGGGACCCCGGTCATCCGCGGGGCCGTCCACCCGTTGCTGGCCGAGGTCTTCGCTGCCCTCGACGCCGCCGAGGTGCAGTGGTGCCTGCTGCGCGGCGAGTCGGCGCTTGCCGTCCCAACCGGCGACATCGACCTGCTCGTCGCCCCGTCGCAGATCCGCGAGATGGAGGCGGCCCTGGCCCCCATCGCCGTTGTGCCCGTCGAGCGATGGGGGGGCGTGCACCGATTCTTCTACGGCTACCACGCCGCGTCGGACCGGTGGATCGAGCTCGACGTCGAACTGGAGCTGGCCTTCGGCCCGCAGGCCAGCTTCCTTGTCAACTGGATGCTGCCGAGCCTGCAGGCCGGGGTTGCGGCGGGCTGCCTGGCGCGGCGCCGGCGCAGCGGGGATGTCTGGGTCCTGGCGCCCGACGACGCCTTCTGGGCGCTGCTCCTGCACTGCATCGTCGACAAGGCCGCCGTGGCCGAGCGGCACTGGGGCCGTCTCACCGAACTGGCCGCCGCCGCCTCGCC
>DASPZW010000501.1:0-3022 GCA_035636055.1 Actinomycetota bacterium | reverse complement strand
CCGTCCCCGACACCGATCTCATCCGCCAGCGGGCAATCGTCGACGCCTTCCTCGCGGCCTCCCGCGGCGGTGACTTCGAGGCGCTGCTCGCGCTGCTGGACCCAGATGTCGTGCTCCGAGCCGACCGCGCCGCCGTGGTCGCAGGCGCCTCGACGGAGGTCCGCGGTGCGGCGGCCGTGGCCGGCACCTTCTCGGGGCGTGCCCGGGTCGCACAACTGGCGCTCGTGAACGGGGCCGCGGGAGCCGTGTGGGCTCCGGGCGGACGACCGCGTGTTGTGTTCGGCTTCTCGATCACCGGTGGAAAGATCGTCGAAATCGAGCTGATCGCGGAGCCAGGGCGTCTGGGCCAGCTGGATCTGGCAATCCTCGACTGACGCATTCAGAGAAACCCCAGCCGTCACCGCCGGGCACTCGGACCAGGGGTCCGCCGGCGTCCGGCCGATGAGTTTTCGACCGCCGGGCCGTCTAAGGGGCATGACGCTACGCCCACGCACACCAGGCACACCGGACCAGAGGAGGCAGCAATGACTGACGCACCGAGCGCCACCGCCCTCGCAGCCACGGTCACCAGGGTCTTCGATGCACCGCCGGAGCGGGTGTGGACCTGCCTCACCGATCCCGAGGACTTCGCCCAGTGGTTCGGCACCCCGCCGTTCACCACGCCCGCCTCGACGGTCACGATGGAGGTCAGGCCCGGTGGCGAGTTCCGGGCGACGATGGTGCACGAGACCGACGGCACTGAGCTCCCCTTTGCCGGTCATTTTCGCGAGGTGGTCGAGCTCCAGCGGCTCGTGCAGACCCTGGAGAACCCCGCAGACCCGAGCGACCCCGACGTCGAGATGGTCACCACGACGCTCACCGACCTCGGCGACGGGAAGACGCAGGTCGTCTACCAACAGTCGGGACACCTCCCGGCGGAGCAGTACCCGATGATCGAGCAGGGCGTGAACGGATTCTACGACCGGCTGGCCGAGCACCTCGCCCGGTGGTGAAGACCGCGACCGCGACCAGGCGGGGCCCTCGTGCCGGCGCTTCCGTACAATGGGCCATCGTGCAGGAACCAACGGCTGCGGCCACACCCTCGGTCGGAGGCACGGACGGCAGCGTCGAGCAGCACCGGTCGGAGCTCACTGCGTACTGCTACCGGATGCTCGGCTCGCCGTTCGATGCCGAGGACGCCGTCCAGGAGACCCTCCTGCGGGCTTGGCGCAGCCTCGACCGCTTCGAGGGCAGGGCGGCGCTGCGCTCGTGGCTGTACCGCATCGCCACCAACGTCTGCCTCGACGTCCTGAACGGGCGGAGGCGCCGGGCGCGGCCCATGGACCTCGGACCGGCCCGCAGCCCCGACGCCGCGAACCTGCACACGCTGCCCGAGGTCACCTGGATCGAGCCCACGCCCGACGGCCTCGTCATGCCGGAGGCGGATCCGGCGGAGGTGGCCGTGGCGCGCGAGACCGTGCGCCTGGCCTTCATCGCCGCCCTCCAGCACCTGCCCGCCCGTCAGCGGGCCGTCCTGATCCTCTGCGAGGTCCTCCGGTGGAAGGCCTCCGAGGTCGCCGAGCTGCTCGACACCAGCGTCGTGTCGGTGAACAGCGCGCTGCAGCGTGCCCGGGCGACGCTCGCCGCAAGCGACGTGAGCGCACCGGGTGCGTCCGCCCAGCTCAGTGACGCGGACCGGGCGCTCCTCGACCGCTACGTCGATGCGTTCGAGCGCTACGACATGGAAGCACTCACGTCCCTGATCCACGAGGACGCCACCCAGTCGATGCCGCCGTTCGACCTGTGGTTGCACGGCCAGGGGGACATCCTCGAGTGGTGGTTCGGGCCAGGGATCGGCTGCCGCGGCTCCCGCATGGTCCCCGTGGGAAGGGCGAACGGCTCGCCGGCCTTCGGGCAGTACAAGCCCGCCCCGGGAGGCGGCTACGAACCCTGGGCGCTGCAGGTCATCGAGATCTCAGCCGGCCGGATCGGCGAGTTCACCTTCTTCCTCGACACCGAGCGGCTGTTCCCGCTCTTCGGCCTGCCCCCCCGGCTGGAGGCCGAGCACGCCGGCTAGGCCGGCGACGTCGAGGAGTTCCTGAAGCGCAGGCGACACGTGGCGCAGCTCGACCCTGCGCCCGAGCCGGTGCGCCGTGAGTTGGAGCCGCGCGAGCGCATCGACGGCGCACATCTCCGCGGCGACCGCACGGAGATCGCAGAGGACGACATCCGCGCCGCTGTCCTGCAGCAATCCCCGGATGCGTTCGCAGAACGCCGGCAGGTCACCCCGGACGACGGGACCGTCGAGCGCGACGACGATCGTGATCGGCGGAGTCAGGGTCATCGTGGACATAGACCGCGCGGGGCCGCCAAAGTCATCGGCACCCGGTACCGCCAGCGAGCGTCCCGCTAGGGGCGGGCCCGATCGCCTTGACGACGCGGGTACAAGCCTGATAGAAAACAGGCCGGTCGATAGTACTCCATCAGCCACCAGCCCTCGGGGAGGACAGCGATGAGCAAACATGGGCCGCGCAGCGTTCTGGCACGGGGTCTCGTCATGGTTCTCCTGGCGGCGGGGGTGCCCGGGCTCATCATCTCGCTGGCGATCCCGGCGTCGGCAGCCACCAACCTTGCGGTGACGGTGATCCGCCCTGCCGCCACACCGGGGCCATTCCAGACCTTCTCGGAGGTCACGGGCGTCGCCCACTGCCCCGTGTCCGGCGGGGTCCAGCAACTCGTCGCCGGTGGCGGCGTGAGCCTCACCTTCGGAGCCGACATGGCCGGCAACGGCAACCACGTCAATGGCACCGAGCCGAACGCGGACGCCATCAACGACCTGACCGGCACCGCAACCGGGGTGATCGCAACCAACCCCGCCTACTGGATGGCCGTCGGGGGGTAGGGCGGGGCGACCGAGACCTCCTTCTCGGACACGCCATTCGCCATGTGCTTCACGCCCAACGCCAGCAACGGCCCGATCAAGAGCACCGACATCGTGATGAACCGGGTCACCGGCCCCCTGACGGCCAGCGGGGTGAGCCTG
>DASPZW010000500.1:0-5217 GCA_035636055.1 Actinomycetota bacterium | reverse complement strand
GGAGGTGATGCCCCCCGGATGTGGGGGGTGTTCGGCCCTCTGTATGCGGTCCACTCCGAGACGAGCCTCGGGATCGGTGACTTCCGCGATCTGGGGGAGCTGCAGGAGTGGGTCGGGGGCCTGGGCGGCCGCCTCGTGGCGACGCTGCCGCTCTTCGCAACGTTCCTCGACGAGCCGTTCGAGCCGAGCCCCTACTCGCCGGTGTCACGGCGGTTCTGGAGCGAGGCCTTCGTCGATGTCGCCGCCCTTCCCGAACTAGAGGTGTCCCCCGGGGCCCGTGCGGCCCTCGCCGAGGAGGCGCGCCTGCTGGAGGACGCGCGCCGGGCGCCGCTGGTCGACTACCGGCGGGTTGCCGCCGCCAAGCGCCGCGTCCTTGGGGCCGCGGCGCAGAGCCTGTTTGCCGGCCCGAGTGCCCGCCGCGACCAGTTGGAGTGCTTCGCCGCCGGCCATCCGGCCCTCGAGGACTATGCAACGTTCCGGGCTGCCTGCGACACCTTCCGGGCGCCATGGCAGGAATGGCCCGGCGAGGCGCGGGCGGGCCGGCTGTCGGCCGGGGAGGCGCCGGCGGCCGCCCGCGACTACCACCGGTACGTCCAGTGGATCGCCGAGCGCCAGCTTGAGGCTGCCGGTGGAGCGGGGGGCGCCGGGCTGCTGCTCGACCTGCCACTGGGCGTCCACCCGGGCGGCTACGACGTCTGGCGGGAGCGGGGGGCGTTCCTGCCCATGGCGACGGCCGGGGCGCCACCCGACCCGCTCAACGCCAAGGGCCAGGACTGGGGCAACCCCCCGTTGCATCCCGAGGGGATCCGGGAGGGCGGCTACGCCTACCCCATCGCCTGCATCCGCCGGCTCATGAGCCACAGCCGCATACTGCGCGTCGACCATGTCATGGGACTGCACCGGCTGTTCGTCCTGCCGCCCGGGCGGGACGCGAGGGACGGGGTCTACATCCGGTACCGGGCCGACGAGAACTACGCCATCCTCTGCCTGGAGTCGCAGCGGGCCGGCACCGTGGTCGTCGGTGAGGACCTCGGCACCGTGCCCGCATACTGCCGGAGCGCCATGGCCGCCCACAAGGTCCTCCGGTCCTACGTGGGTCAGTGGGGCATCACCCCGGCGGGCCTCGCGCCGGTGCCGCCGGACGCGGTGGCCAGCATCAACACCCACGACATGGCGCCCTTCGCCGCGTTCTGGCGCGGCATCGACATCGAGGAGCGCCACGCGCTGGGGCTCCTCACCGACGAGCAGGCTCGCCACGGCCGGGAGGAACGAGCCCGACAGCGTCAACTGCTGGTGAAGTCACTGGTTGCCGAGGGCCTTCTGCGCCCGGGGGTGGACGCCGACGCGTTGGGCGGCGAGCACGATGTCCTGGTGGCGTGGGTCGCCTTCCTCGCCCGCAGCGCCGCCGCGGCCGTGCTGGTCGCGCTCGAGGACCTGTGGGGCGAGACGGCCTCCCAGAACCTCCCCGGAACGGTCACCGAGCACCCGAACTGGCGGCGGCGCCTGCGCTGGCCGCAGGAGGCCATCCGTTCGTTGCCGGAGGTAGTGGGTAGGCTGGAACTATTGAACGACCTGCGCAGGCGAGCCGGGACGGCGAAGGAGACGACTTAACTGTTCCCGACGGCTAAAGCCGGGTGGATTTCCAGATCAGGAAGCACTACCGAAGCACCCTCGAAAGGGGCAAGGAAGTGGCGGACACCGTCAGCACTGGCACGGTCCAGCTCTACCGTGGCGAGGCTCTTCCTTGCAAGAGCAAGCACCAGCCTCGCAGAGTTCCGGTCGCGCTCGGCGGTATAGCCGCAGAACTCGCACCGGAACGTCCTCTCACCCAGCTCCATGCGCCGCTTGGCTCTCGCAAGGCACTCGGAGCAGGTCATCGTCGTGTACGCGGGCGGCACCAACACCACCTTTCGGCCCGCCCGCCGGCCACGTGCGATCAACTCCCGCTTGGTGGCACCGATGGCGGCGTCGGCCGCCTTGCGGGCCATGTTCTTGGATTTGGCGAGGAACTTCGCCTGGAAGTCCTCGACGCCGATCACGTCGTTGGCTGCGACCACCTGGGCCGCCCACATGCTAGCTGCCACGGTGTTCTGACGAGCCGCCTTCTTCTGGAGCCGGGCCGCCTGGCGCTTCGCATCGGCGTAGCCCTTCGACGGCTTCTGGCCCCTGGGGCGCCTGCGCCGGGCCATCTTGCGCTGGGCTTTGGCGAGCTCGGCCTGGCAGCGCTTGCGGTGGCCTCCGAAGGGCAGGTCGTAGGCGGCGTCGGAGGCGGTGGCCGTGGTGGCAACGCCCCAGTCGATGCCAACTGCACCGTCCGTCTCGGGGCCGACAGCGGTGTCCTCTCGGGAGACGACGAACGAGGCGTACCAGTGCCCCAGGCTGTCCTGAAACACCCGGACGCTGGTCGGGTCCGAGAGGAGATCCCGGGACCACACGACGGGGATGCTCACGCCGTGGGGAAGGCGCAGCCGGCCTTCTTGGATCGAGAAGCCACGGACGGTGTACTCGAGGGAAGGGCGGCATCTCTTGCGCCGCTTGAGGACGGGCCGGCCGCAGCCCTTGACCTTGAACGAGCGGTCGAGGGCGACGGAGTAGGTCCGCAGCATCTGCTGCTGGGCAACCTGCGATCCCGCCCGCAGCCACACCGAGCGTGCCCGGGCATCGGTCATCTGCCTCGACAGCTTGCAGAACGTCGGCTTGCGCTTGCTCCGCTGCTGGTGGACCGCCTCGTTCCACAGCCAGCGACAACGGCCCCATTCCTCCAACAGGGCGCGGGTGGCCACGGCTCCGGGTCGCAGGCGGTAGTTGTACCGGACGGTCTCCATGGCCTCAGTATCCGCAGAGGTACTGACAAAAAAGCCCCACTCTCCGCAGGTCCCAAAGAAACTTCCAGACCTCTGGACCCAGCGGGGCGAGCCACCTATCCCTCCCCATGCCGAAAGGCGGGGGTTGTGCGGCGGTCCACATGACGAAGCCCCCTGCAACCCAGCCCAGCCTTCTGTCCGAAGAGGATCTCTACCTCTTCAACGAAGGGACGCACAACCGCATCCAGGACAAGCTTGGCTCCCACCCGATGACCGTCGACGGGGTCGCCGGGACGATGTTCTCCGTGTGGGCACCGAACGCCGAGGCCGTCCACGTGACCGGGGACTTCAACGGTTGGAGCAAAACGGCCCACCCGCTCGCGGTCCGGGAGAAGTCCGGGATCTGGGAGGGCTTCCTGCCCGGCGTCGGCAAGGGGGCGTGTTACAAGTACCACGTGGCCTCCAAGTACGCCATGTACCGGGCCGACAAGGCAGACCCGTTCGCCCTGTACTCCGAAGTGCCGCCGCGGACCGGCTCGGTGGTCTGGGACTTCGACTACACCTGGGGCGACCAGGACTGGATGGCGTCGCGGTACCGCCGCAACGCCCTCAATGCCCCGATGTCGATTTACGAGGTCCACTTCGGCTCGTGGATGCGGGTGCCCGAGGACGGGGGCCGCTGGCTCACCTACCGGGAGATGGCGCCGCGCCTCGCCGAGTACGTGGCGAAGCTGGGCTTCACGCACGTCGAGTTCCTGCCGCTCATGGAGCACCCGTTCTACGGATCCTGGGGCTACCAGACCACCGGCTTCTTCGCTCCGACGAGCCGCTACGGGACGCCCGAGGACCTGATGTACCTCATCGACTACCTGCACCAGCACGGCATCGGGGTGATCCTCGACTGGGTGCCGTCGCACTTCCCCACCGACGAGCACGGGCTGGGCTACTTCGACGGCACGCATCTGTACGAGCACGCCGATCCGCGCAAGGGCTTCCATCCGGACTGGAACAGCTACATCTTCAACTACGGGCGCAACGAGGTGCGGAGCTTCCTCACCTCCAGCGCCCTGCACTGGCTCGGCGCGTACCATGCCGACGGCCTACGGGTCGACGCCGTCGCCTCGATGCTCTACCTGGACTACTCGCGGGAGGGCGGCGACTGGATCCCCAACAACTTCGGGGGCCGGGAGAACCTCGAGGCGCTGTACTTCCTGCGCCGGCTGAACACCGACGTGTACCAGGCCCACCCGGATGTCCAGACCATGGCGGAGGAGTCGACGGCGTGGCCGATGGTGTCGCGGCCCACCTACGTCGGGGGCCTCGGCTTCGGCTTCAAGTGGGACATGGGCTGGATGCACGACACGCTCGTCTACATGTCCAAGGAGCCGATCCACCGGCGGTGGCAGCACCACCTGCTGACCTTCCGGGCCCTGTACGCGTGGACGGAGAACTTCGTGCTGCCGCTCTCCCACGACGAGGTCACCCACGGCAAGGGGTCGCTGATCGGCAAGATGCCGGGCGACGACCCCGCCAAGTTCGCCAACCTCCGTGCCCTGTACGGCTACATGTACGCCCAGTCGGGCAAGAAGCTGCTGTTCATGGGCTCCGAGTTCGGCCAGTGGAACGAGTGGTACCACGAGACGAGCCTTGACTGGCACCTGCTGGCCTACAAGCCCCACGCCGGGCTTGAGCAGTGGGTCCAGGACCTCAACCGTGTCCTCAGGACCGAACCGGCCCTGCACGAGTTGGACAACGCCCCGCTGGGCTTCGAATGGGTCGACGCCAACGACTCCGAGGCGAGTGTCATCAGCCTGCTGCGCACGTCGAGCTCGGGCGAAGCGATCCTGGTCGTGTGCAACTTCACGCCGGTGCGCCGGGAGAACTACCGGGTGGGCGTGCCCGCCGCCGGTCACTACAAGGAGATCCTCAACAGCGACGCCGACATCTACGGTGGCTCGAACGTGGGCAACGGGGGCGGGGTGGAGGCCGAGGCGCACGAGATGCACGGGCGGCCGTTCTCGGTGAACCTGACCCTGCCGGGCCTCTCGGCGCTGTACTTCAAGGTCCCCGCTGGGGGCTGAAGTGCGCAGCGTGATGGCGTCCGGGTCCCTGGACGGCGTGCCCAGCATCACCCGGGACTGGAGGATCCCCACCTCGATGGCTGTTTCACCGCGGATATCGCGGTCAGACAGCCATGGTGAGCGATGGCCTCACCCTCCTCGGTCATGGTCTCGTGGGTGCCAGGGGCCCAGAACGTTCTTTGTCCCCCAGGCGGCGTAGAACGACGGGTGAGGGACAAAGAAGGTCTGTGGCGGGCCCTCCCGCCGGCGCCGCCGAGGCTCTAGCCCTTCCGGTAGCGGGCAACCGCCAGCGGGGCGAACACCACGACCATGGCCGCCGCCCAGAGCAGCGA
>DASPZW010000499.1:0-3801 GCA_035636055.1 Actinomycetota bacterium | reverse complement strand
GAGGGGGCCTCAGTTCGTCAGCGTCGCGTCGTACGAGATGTCGACGTTGCCCGCGAGTGCCTTCGACACCGGGCAGCCGTCCTTGGCGGCCCCGGCCAGCCTGTCGAACGTTTCCGGGGGGCAGCCGGGCACGGTGCCCCGCACGATCAGGTGCATGGATGTGATCCCCCAGCCTCCGCCCTGCCGCTCGAACGAGCACTCGGCGGAGGTCTCCAGGCGTCCCGGGGTAAATCCTGCTTCGCCGATCTCGTGGGAGAGGGCCATGCAGTAGCAGGCGGCATGGGCGGCAGCGATCAACTCCTCGGGGCTGGTCCTGCCCCCTGCCTCGACGGTGCGCGACGCCCACGACACGGGGAGCTCGCCCCCGACGCCGCTGGCAAGGCGGGCCACGCCGGTGCCGTCGGCGAGGCCGCCGTTCCAGGTTGCTGCAGCACGGCTCTTCATGATCCGACCCCTTTCCCGTCGATCTGTAGCTTCGGCCTTCCACCATGCCTCTCAGCGCACCATATCGCTGGCCACCCCGTCCCCGCTGCCCGCAGGTGGCCGGTTCGGGCCGATGAACCGCGGCCGGTCGAGTAGTCTTTCGGGCCGTGGACCACGTCATCATCCGAAAGATCGAGCACCTCACCGGCTCCGCCAGCGCGCCGGCCGTGGGGTTCGCCGTCGAGGCCCGCGACCGACCCGGCCCCGCCCACAAGGGTGGGGCGTTCGAGGGGGATGTCGTTTACACCCAGCTGCACGGCGGTCTCATCGTGGCGAAGGCCAAGGTGAAGATCGGCTACGTCATGGAGTACTCCAACGTCGCGGAGGTCCGTGCCCGCACGAGAGGCTCCGCTCTCCACGGGGTCGTCGACTTCTGGAAGGGGCGCCCCCGTTACGGCTTCGCCGCGGTGGCGGCGCTCACCGAGGAGACCTGGGTGCAGCCGCCGTACTGGGGTGGGCCGCGTACCTACGGCTACGAGTGGGTGCTGCTCGACGACACGAAGAAGCGGACGACGTGGCTCGACAAGCGCGAGCCGCCGCGCGGCGACGCCGCGGACCTGCCGACGAAGTTCCGGCGTTGGCTGGCTGCGAAGGCTTGAAGCGCCGCCGGACCCTCTGGGGGAAGGATCGGGCCTAGACGGCCCGGGCCACCTTGCCGGCTTTGATGCAGGACGCGCAGACGTGCATCCGCTTGCGGTTCCCGGACACGACGGCGTGCACCGTCTGGATGTTCGGGTCCCAGCGGCGGTTCGTCCGGCGGTGCGAGTGGCTCAGTTGCTTGGAGAAGTACGGCGACTTCCCGCAGATTTCACATGTGGCTGACATGCCGACGATGGTACCAGGTCCGCTCGGGCCCGCTGGGACCCGCTGGGACCCGCTGGGATCCGCTGGGAACGAGATCGAACGCCGCAGAATAGGGCTGTGACCGACAACCATCCCCTCCTCCTGTACGCCCCGCCCCGGGAGCAGGTGCCCGTGACCCGGGTCAAGGGCGTCAGCGCCAAGCTCGCGGGGGTCTTGGAGGACTCCCGCTTCGCTATCCGCACCGTCCAGGACCTCGTCCAGCACTACCCCCGCCGGCACCTCGACTTCTCGGAGACCAAGTCCATCCGTGAGGTGGGGGTGGGGGACGAGGTGACGATCATCGGCGAGGTCCGCAAGGTCCAGGCCCCGCCGCCGGCCCGGCGCAAGCTTCCCCTCAAGGTCATCCTGTCGGACGGCACCTCCAGCCTGACACTGGTGTTCTTCAACCAGCCCTGGCGCGCCCGGCAACTGGCGCCGGGCACCCGGATCGCCGCCAAGGGCAAGATCAGCAGCTTCCGCGGCCTGCGCCAGATGAATGCCCCCATGGTGGACGTCATCAGCGAGGCCAACGAGGTGGTCCGCATCGTCCCGCAGTACCCGGCCACGGCCGACATCAGCACCGTCTGGCTCCGCCGGGTCATCCGCGCCGCCCTCGAAGAGTTCCGGCCGGTGGCCGACCCCCTCCCGCCGGAGGTGCGGCGCCGCCACCGGCTCATGGATCGGACGGAGGCGCTGTCGGGCTACCACTTCCCCGAGACCATGCGCCAGCGGGACGAGGCACGCCGCCGGCTGGTCTTCGACGAGCTGTTCACGCTCCAGACCGGGCTAGCGTTCCACAAGCGCCGCATCGAACGGCAGGAGGTGGGCATCGCCCACAAGCTGGAGGGGGAGCTCGCCAAGCCCTTCCTCGCCTCGCTCCCCTTCGCCCTCACCAATGCGCAGCGGCGGGCCGTCGCCGACATCGGGGCGGACCTGGGGGCGTCGTCGCCGATGCACCGACTGCTGCAGGGGGAGGTGGGTTCCGGCAAGACCGTCGTCGCCCTGTACGCCGCGCTCGTCGCCGCCCAGGGGGGACACCAGGCGGCGATCATGGCACCGACCGAGGTGCTCGCCGGGCAGCACTTCCTCACGATCGCCGGCCTCCTGGCCCCCCTCAGCGGCGCCGGGGAAAGTGCCGGGGACGGCGCGGGGAATGGCCAGGCCGTGAGGCCCGGTCAGCTCGATCTCTTCGGTGCCTCCGGGGGCCCCGGGGTCGTGCTGCTCACGGGCAGCCTGCCGGCCGCCCGGCGGAGGGAGGCCCTGGCGAAGATCGCCGACGGGTCGGCGGGGATCGTCGTCGGGACCCACGCCCTGCTGGAGGAGGGCGTCAACTTCGCCGACCTCGGGCTGGCCGTCATCGACGAGCAGCACCGTTTCGGGGTCCACCAGCGCATGGTGCTGCGGGACAAGCGCGCCCGGATTGGAGCCCGAATCGGAGATGGCGGCATCACGCCCGACGTACTGATCATGACTGCCACCCCCATCCCGAGGACCCTCGCCCTCACCCTGTACGGCGATCTCGACGTCAGCGAGCTCGACGAGCTGCCGAAGGGGCGGCGGCCCGTGCAGACGCGGGTGGTCGACGAGGACGGGCGAGCGCAGGCCTACGAGCTGGTCCGGCAAGAGGTGGCCGCAGGCCGGCAGGCGTACGTCATCACGCCGCTGGTCTCGGAGTCCGACAAGCTGGAGGTGAAGTCGGCCGAGGCCGAGGCGGAACGCCTGGCGACCAAGGTCTTCCCGGACCTGCGGGTGGACATCCTGCACGGCAGGATGCGTCCGGCCGTCAAGGAATCGGTCATGCAGCGGTTCCGCTCCGGCGAGATCGACGTCCTGATCTCGACGACGGTGGTCGAGGTCGGGGTCGACGTGCCGAACGCCACCGTGATGCTGATCGAGGACGCCGACCGCTTCGGCCTCTCGCAGCTCCACCAGCTCCGGGGCCGGATCGGCCGGGGCGGCTATCCGAGCACGTGTTTGCTCATGTCGACAGTGAGCGACCAGCCCGAGGAGGAGCGGAAGAAGGCCCGGGCCCGGCTGGATGCGGTTGCGGCAGAGACCGACGGGTTCAAGCTGGCCGAGAAGGACCTGGAGATCCGGGGCTCCGGCACGATCATGAACGAGCGCCAGGCCGGCTTCTCCGACCTCCGGCTGACCAACCTGCTGCGTGACCGGGAGATCCTCGCCCAGGCCCGCACCGAGGCCTTCGGCCTCATCGAGCTCGACCCGGATCTGCGTGCGAACCCCCAGGTCCGCCTGGAGATGGAGGGCCGCTTCGCCGACCGTCTGGAGTGGCTGTTCCAGTCCTAGTCAGTCCCGTCGAGGGCCTGCTGGAGGGGCCCGAGGATCTTTTCGGGCCTGTGGACGAAGTCGTCCCAGGTCGCGTAGATGATCGTCCAGCGGGTGAGGGCAAGGTCGTTCGCACGGTCGATGTCACTCTGGAACTTCTTCCGCCCGGAATGGCACCAGTACCCCCGT
>DASPZW010000498.1:0-2633 GCA_035636055.1 Actinomycetota bacterium | reverse complement strand
GGGATCCCCCGGAGGGCCCAGATAGCCGCCCACCACCAGATCGGCGCTCCGCCAGCGCTTCACCTTCACCATCGCTCGTTTCCCGGATCGGTAGGGATACTCACCCAAGCTGCCTCCTGCGAGGCTCAGTCCGGCCTCCTCGAGATGGTGGCGGCTGCGGGCGAGGCGTTTCCCTCCCCGGCAGATCGACACCCGGCCCTCGGCCAGGCGGGCATCCACATCGCCCAGCTTCGCCTGAAGGATCTGCAGGCGACGTTGCTTCTCGAAGCGCTCGGCGGCGTTGCCGTAGCCCCGGGTCCTTCCCCGGCGCTGGCCCACGGGCACGGCGGGTCGGCGCTGGATGGCGATCACCCTGGCGCGCAGGGTGCGTGCTGCTGCCCCGAGGTTGCGCCGGCCAAGCTGCCAGGTGTCCTCGGACGTGCGGGTGATGGTCCCCGCCCACCGGGATGAGGAGTCCTTGGTGGCTGCCCGCTTGCGCCGGGCACGGGAGACCGACCGCTCCCTGATGTCGAGGCGTCCCTCCCGGCAGCGCTGCGAAAGATCTTTGCCTGCGAGCGAGGCGAGGTGTGCACCGAGGGCCATGAGCACCGCCTCGTCGTCGAGGGAGGGCGCCAGCCGGGTGCGGATGCGGGCACCGCAGGGAGCGGCCACCACGAACGGCTCGGCGATCGGACGGAGTTTGGCACTCAAGGCGATTCCTCTGAGCTGTCTAGCGGCTGTCACCCCCGACCCGGCCGGGCTGAGGCGGCCCAGGCAGGATAGCAGAACATGTGTTCGCTAGCCCTTGCATCCTTCTGCGGTGTATCAGTCACAATTGCTGGAGCAGTTCCAACCCTTCGCCACCGCGGTGCGAGACGCGTACGTGGACCGGGACGCACGTAAGGGGAAGGCACCTTCGGATCACGCACCCGTCGTCGTCGACGTCGCTGCGGGCGACCTCCGGCGGCGCCGGAGGGGCCCGTAGCCCTCCGCCGGGCTTTCCGTCGAGGAGCCTGCTGCGGCCCAGGGTCTCGCCGCGCCACCCCGGCCGGCAGGGACACCCCCCACCGTCGAGCCCGCCGGGACGGAGGCCGTGTCGTCCCCCGAGGAGGACCGGCGCCTCGAGGAGTACGCCGCAAAGCGCGACTTCAGCCAGACCCCCGAGCCGGCGCCTGCCCCCGGGAGCGGACCCGGCGAGCGCTTCGTCATCCACAAGCACCACGCCACCCGTCTGCACTACGACCTGCGCCTGGAGCGGGAGGGTTGCTGGCGTGCTGGGCGGTGCCCAAGGGCCTGCCGAGCGCGCCGGGGGAAAAGCACCTGGCGGTGCGCACCGAGGACCACCCCCTCGCATACGCCGAGTTCGAGGGGTGGATCCCAAAGGGCAACTACGGAGCCGGGGAGATTCGCATCTTTGACCGGGGAACCTATGAGGCCCCGGAGTGGCGGGAAGACAAGATCACCTTGCGGCTCGCAGGTCTGCGTCACCAAGGCGAGTACCACATGGTGAAGACCGCCCGGGCTTGGCTGGTGTTCCTCGCCAAGGGCTCATCCATCCAATCCCCCGAGGCCCCCCTGGAGTTCTGCCCCATGCTGGCCGAGGGAGTCCACCAGCTCTTCGAGACCCTGGGTGGCGTTTCGAGCCCAAGCTCGACGGCGTGCGCTCCTTGGCCTACGTCAGCCCCACCGCCACCCGCCTGGTGTCTGCGACAGGGCGGGACCAGACCGCCCAGTACCCCGAGCTCGGGCGCCTCGCCCAGCATGTCAATGCCCTGTCCGCGGTGATCGACGGGGAGATCATCGCCTCCGACGAGGCCGGCCCCCCTCCCTTGAGCGCCTCCAGCGGCGGATGAACCCCAGTGCGTGGGGGAGGCGGTGTCGGTGTCTTTCCGGCCGGGGCGGGCAAGGACGGCCCCGAGCTCGTGGATGCCGACGGCGTGCGCCGGCGCTACGGGATCGAGCCCGAGCAGGTGCCCGACTTCATCGCGCTGCGCGGCGACCCGTCGGACGGGCTGCCCGGCGCCCGGGGCATCGGCGAGAAGACGGCGCGGGACCTGCTGGGCGTGCACGGGTCGCTCGAGGGCGCGATCGCTGGGGCGCTGGGCAAAAGCCACCCGCGTGGCCGCTGCACTGCGCGAGGACGCCGACCAGTTGCGTGTCTTCCGGGAGATCGCCCGGCTGCGACGTCACCTTCGCCCAGACCAAGCCGTTCGCCCGAGCGGTCGCCGAGCTGTTGGAGCGCACCGAGCCCGACCTCGTCGTCTCACGCCAGACCAGGGCACTGCGCCCCGGCAAGGTGCTCATCGACTGGAGCCAAAACGACCAACACAAGACGACCGTGTGCGTCTACTCGCTGCGCGCCCGCGACCGGCCGACCGTCTCGACGCCGGTGGAGTGGGACGAGGTGCGCTCCGCCCTTGCCTCGGGCGACCCGCACGACCTCGCCTTCGATGCCGTCCAGGTCCTCGACCGGGTCTCCATGCGGGGGGACCTACTCGCGCCGGTCCAGGTGCTTCCACCGGCGACGCGGGCCTAGACGAGGAAGAACATCGTCAAAGGACTCCGGCCGGACGAGCCCCGGGATGCGTGGTGGAGCGACCCTGCGGCAGCGGGCCACCTGCCGAGACGGCGTGCGGTGACCATGAGCCAAGCCA
>DASPZW010000497.1:0-9271 GCA_035636055.1 Actinomycetota bacterium | reverse complement strand
GGTCTTAGGGTGGGCGCTCTGAAGCCTGGAAGACCACGCTCCGTGAGAACGAAGCGGGATCGTGAACGTTGCGCCCACGCCCGGCACCCCCCCTCGACAAAATCGGCCGCCACGTAGAGGCGGTGGTTGGCCTCGTCTTCGGCCAGGACGTCAGGGCTGCTCCCCACCTCGAAATGCTGCGTCACGCGCTTGGCCACGAGGTCGAAGACCACCAGCGTGGCGCTGCCCTCGCAAGCCACGAAGAGCCGGTGGCGGGCGGCGACCTCGACCTGGACCCCGTGCGCTCCGTCGCAACCATCGAGGGGGTGCCTGTCCGACGACCTTCCTCCCGGTGGGGTCGATCGCGACCAGCTCATTGGTGCTGCCCACTGCCACGTAGACAACCCCGGATGCGGGGTCGTGCTTGCTGTTGCCAATGTCTCGGCCGAGCTCGATGTGGCCGAGAGACTTGCTTGTCCGGGCGTCCACAATCGTGTCGCCCGACCCGTGCTCGTTGGAGACGAACACGGCGCCGGCCTCCGGGGCATAGGCGACCCCGTCCGGGTAGCTGCCGGTCGGCGCGCCGCCCACCACCTTCAGGGTAGCCAGGTCGATGGTCACCAACCGGTTCTGGCCCGTGGCGGAGGCGAACAGCCGGCCGAGGTCGGGAGCCAGAGCCAGGCCGTGCACGTCGGCGACGCCGTCAATGGTTCCGGCCACCCGCTGGCCGGCGGTGTCGAAGACGACGATCTGACTCGCCCCCAGGTGCGCGATGTAGAGCCGCCGGGAGGCCGGATCGTACACCTCATAGTCCCAGCGCGAGGTGTCGCCCGGGAGCCGGACATCGCGCACCGTGCGATACCCCGAGACGCTTGCCTTCTCGGTGCCGCTGGCTGCCTTCGGGCCGCCACACGCGCTCAGGAACAGGACCAGGGCCACCCCGAAGGCCGCCCAGCGAACCGGGGTCCTTCCCCTTCTCCCAGGACTCATTGCGTTCCGCTGTCAGCGCGGCCGCTCGTAGGGCCGGCGTGGCTGCTGAGGGTTGCGGGCGCCGTCATACCGTCCTGGCCGCTCCACCCTCTGGCCCCGGACTTGGGGGCGGTGATGGCAGCCGCTGCCATGAGCTTGGCGACCTGGCGCACCGTGTCGGCTCACAGCTCCTCGTAGCCGAGGTGCTCGCTCACGGTGTGGCGGGGGTGACCTGGCGGGCGCACCAGGCGTAGAGGGCGTCATAGACGAAGCTGGCCCGCTCGAGCAGGCGATGGTCGTCGGCTTCGACATCGAGGCCTCCCACGCCGATCGCCAGCAGGCCGGGACCGGCGGCATCGGTCCCAAGCTCTGCCTCGATATCGGCCGCGTGCACGATCCTCGCCAGCCGTGCGAGCGCTGGGTCGCCTCCGAGCTTGAAATACTCGATCAGCACCTCGAAGGTGCACTTTCCGTCCCGATGCGTGTACTCGGCTCCTGATGCGTCGAACGACCGTGCCCGTTCCGATGCGGCGATGGCGAGCACCTGGTCGGCGGGCACGTAGAGGATCTCGGCCTCTGGATCGATGAAGCGTCGGATCAACCAGGGACAGGCGATGCGGTCTGTCTTGGGGCGGGCACGGGTCACCCACTTCATTGGCTCACCTCTTTCTCGGGAAGCGAACGGCGATGCGGTTCCGGGTTAGGGTCGGGGACCTCAGGGAGGCCGGGGAGGTTGAGGTAGACCCCGACGACGTCGTAGCGGGTGATGGGCCGGTAGTCCAGGCTGCATTGGCGTCGGGCTCGGCGTCTGGGCCGTGGCCGATGAGTACCGCCAGGTGGCCGAGGCGGCCCGGGAGGCCCAACGCTCGGAGCCCATAGCTCGGCGCCGTGCCTTGTCGCGCCTGCGTCGTGACCTCCAGCTGATATGCGAGCGTGACTACTTTCCCACGCCGGCGCGCGAGCAGGCGATCGAGGCCGTGGAGCAGCTGGCTCAGATTGGCGAGGTCGTGCCATGAGGTGGGCCACTCGCCGGGGCTGCCACCTCGACCGCGCGGCCACGATCGTCGTCTTCGCCGACAACGTCATCACCACCTGAGCCAGCCTCGACGTCGGGATACGGGCCCAACTACTCGGGGTCGTCACAAACCTGGCGTCGGCCTCGGCATCCCTGTATCAGTCGGCTTTCTCCCCGCTCTTGTCCTAAAGGAGTTGCCGGGAAGGTCGGCTGGCGCGCAGGAGGCGAAATGGCAAGCCCAACCCCGCAGTACACCGATTTCAGCAAGGATGTCCTTGGCCGCTACGTCTGCAACAGCCTGGACGAGGCACTGGCCAGCATTTCCGGGCCTCCGGAGGCCAGGCCCTTCGACCTCATCGTTGTGGGAGGAGGGTCATTCGGCTCGGCCCTGGCGCAGCACCTGCTTTACCGTGACCAGTTCCACAACCATCGCATCCTCGTGCTCGATGCGGGGCCTCAGGTTCTGACCGAGCATGCGCAGAACCTGCCGGCACTCGGCCTGTTCCCACCGCCCCCCATAATCACCGACCCCGGAGTTCCCCGAGCCGAGGTCTGGGGCCTGCCATGGCGAACCAGCGTGGCCATCGGCTTTCCGGGCCTGGCCTACTGCCTGGGCGGCCGCTCCCTCTTCTGGGGCGGTTGGTCCCCCGAATTGCTTCCCGCCGAGACCTCCTCGAATGGCTGGCCCCAGCGTGTGCTGGACGAGCTTCGGGGCCAGAGCCCCCTCCCCAATGCCTCCCCGGGTTACTACCGGCAGGCGGCCGAGCAGATCGGAGTCACCGAGACCAACGACTTCATCTTCCGGGAGATGCATGCGGCCCTGCGGCGCCAGATCTTTGACGGTATCCAGGCGGGTGCGGTACCGGATGCGGTTCCCCTGGCCGAGCTGGCCCTGCACCTCGATCCGGTACCGACGGACGTGTCATCTAAGGACATGCTGAAACTCGAGGCCCCGTTGGCCGTCCAGGGCAACCCGCCGCGCTCGGGGTTCTTTCCCCTTAATAAGTTCAGCACCACGCCCTTGCTCATGAAGGCGGCGCGCGATGCGGAGGCCGAGTGTGGGGGAGACGATCACCGCAAGCGGCTCATGGTGGTGCCCAACTGCCACGTCACCGGCCTCGAGACGATGGTCGACCAGGGGGTGGGGAGGGTGGTTGCCGTGCACGTGGGCGGCGGTCCCTCCATCCCGGTGCCCGAACGCGGAGTAGTGGTTTTGGCCACAGGCACCATCGAGAGCGCTCGCCTGGCCCTGTTGTCGTTCGGGGGCACCCTCGGTTACGACCTTATCGGTACCAACCTGATGGCCCACCTGCGCTCCAACTACACGTTCCGCATCCCCAGGCAGGCACTGGTCGACCTCGACCCTGCCGTTGGCAACCTGCAGGCCTCCGCACTCTTCGTCAAAGGCCGCACGACGCATCCCGATTCAACCGTGAGCCATTTTCAGCTGCAGATCTCCGCCGCGGGCTGCAAGGGCCTCGGCACCAACTCCGATGCCGAGCTCATGGTCAAGATCCCCGACATCGACACCATCGACAACTTCCGTGGCATCGACGACGACCACGTGGTGGTCACCATCCGTGGCATCGGGGAGATGCAGTATCACAACCCCGCTAGCAGGGTGAGCCTCTCGGCCGAGCGAGACGAGTTCGGCGTCGCCCGAGCCTTCGTCCAGATGGGCAACCCGAGGGACCCGGCCCAGCCGGGCGAGACCACTCAGACGACCAACGACCGGGACCTGTGGAACGCCATGGACAAAACTGCCGACGACGTGCGGGCGGTCATCGTGGGCGCCTCGGCAGCCGACGATCTCTCCCGCAACCGCGACGGCCTTGGCACCACCCACCACGAGGCGGGGACGCTGTGGATGGGCAGCGACCCCGCCGCCTCGGTCACCACCCCCAACGCCCGGTTCCACCATGTGACCAACGCCTATGCCATCGGCCCGGCTCTTCTGCCCACCATCGGCTCGCCGGGCCCGATGATCTCAGGCGTCGCCCTGGCCCGCCGCCTGGGTGACCGCCTGGTCGCTCCCCTGCCGCCGCCTCCGCTGGAGCCAGGATTTCACTGGCTGTTCGATGGGACGGCTGCGGGCATGGCCGGCTGGCAGCAGGCAGGTCCGGGAGCCATGGTCTTCGACGCCGGTGAGGGTGTCATGGTGGCGCACCCGGGCAACGAGTTCGGCCTGCTGTGGTACGCACTGGAAGCCTTCGGGGACTTCGTCCTGCGCCTGCAGTTCCGCGTCGAGGGAAGGACCGACAACTCGGGGGTGTTCGTCCGCTTCCGCGACCCGCGCCTCCCGCTGCCGCCCCCGGGCGACCCGCGGGCTGAGGGCAACCCGGCGTGGGGCCCCGTCCACACCGGCTTCGAGATCCAGATCGATGAGACGGCCGCCCCCGACGGCGCCGACATGCATCGAACCGGCGCCGTCTACGCCGTTGACACGGGCGCGGGGCCGGGCCGGCAGCACTATTCCCGGGGCTCGGCGCTGCAGCCCGGGGACTGGAACGATTACGAGATTGCTGTGCAAGCCGACAGCTACAGCGTCGGGCTCAACGAGCATCAGACCTCCGCCTTCACCAATGTCGACGCTGGCCGTGGTCTAGGGGTAGCTCGCGACCTGTCGTCGGGCTTCATCGGACTCCAAGAGCACACGGGCTCCGTCGCCTTCCGGGCCGTTCGCATCATGAAGGGCGGTGCGGCACCGCCCGCGCCGGCGAAGGCCACCGGGTAGGGCGGTACGAAGAACAGGTTCTCGACGACCGAGAGCCTGAACCCGAGAGAGGAAGAGTGGGTGGTGCGGATCTTGCACCTGACAACGGAGTTCCCACCCGTGATCTACGGCGGGCTGGGCACGGCCGTGGGGGGATGGGTACGGGCCTCTGCCCGGGAGGGGATGAGCGTGGGGGTCCTTCTCATCGAGGGGCAGCTCGTCATCGACGACCCTGGGCACGCTGCCCGCTACGGGGCGGCTCACGCTCCTGGCGGCCACGCGTCTTTCGGCCAATGGGGCGAAAAAGGGGTAGTCGATCGACAGGGCATCACGTTCTTCCAGGCGGGTTGGCACGACGCGGTCGAGACTGGGGTCCGATTGGCCCGGCGGTGGGAGCCTGACATCATTCACCTGCACACCGCGATGGTCTGGCCGGTCGCCCAAGCAATCCAGGCACGTACGGCCAAGCCCCTCGTTTACCACGTGCACTCGGTGGACCGAGCCGAGTATGAGATCGGGGAGGAGCCCTATCCCTGGCTCGCCCACAGCGAGGCCCAGGAGGAAGCGATCGCTTCGGCGGATCGCCTGATCGCTCTCTCCCGGGATGAGCGCGACCTGCTCGCACGCTATTACCCGAAGGTCCAGCACCGCATTCGCGTGGTTGGCAACGGCATCGACGACTCTGGCGTCGCTACCAGGGCGGCAGCTCGGGATCGTGCACCGGACATGCCCGTGGTCCTCTACAGCGGGCGCCTGGTGGAGCGCAAGGGAATCCGGGAGCTCCTGGCCGCCATTCCCGGAGTGATCGAAGCGGCGCCGAACTGCCGATTCGTGCTGGCGGGAGGCCCGCCGCCCATCAGGGGGGCGGAGGTGGCGGCCCAGTGGCTGACGCCCGAACTCGAGCCGCATCTGGGACGGATTCACTTCACGGGATGGCTCAGCCCATCCGAGCTTTACCGTTGGTACCGAGCGGCCGACATCCTCGTGGTGCCAAGCCGCTACGAGCCCTTCGGGATGGTCATCCTCGAAGGGATGCTCCACGGCTTGCCGATTGTGGCGGCGAATGTTGGCGGACCCGCGGAGATCCTCGAACACGGGCGGACCGGGCTGCTGTTCGCCCCACGCGATGCAGATGGTCTCGGGGAGGCCCTGGTTGCCTTGCTGCAAAACGCTGATCTCCGGCGACATATGGGGCGGGCAGGGGCCGAGAAGGTGCGCTGTGCCTGGACCTGGCCCAAGCGGGTGGCCAGCATGCGCCGCGTCTACGACGAACTCCTCCCACCGGCGGCCCTCTCGACCGGAGACCGTTGCGTCCGCGGGGGGATGGCGGTCGGCCATCGACTGGCGCTGGTTTTAGATTTTTGGTCGAGGGCCTGACTTTGGCGAGTCAGGCGCCGCGCTCCTCTGGCTCTAGAGCACCACCGACGACCGCCCCGGGCGTCGTCGTTGCTCGACGCCGCTCGATCTCCACAGCCGCGACGATGTGGAGGGCGTGTGACCAGCACAAGGGGGAGTTGTAGAACTCGTCATGGCTGGGGTCATGGCACCAGCTCTCCGGCAGCTCCCCGGACGGCGTGCCGACCGATTGCAGGCGGTGCGTGTACCACACGGCTCGGTCATGTTCGCCCAGGCTGTTCCAGGCCAGCGCCAAGAACCCCAGGCCCATCGTCCACTCCGGGGGGGCGCCTCCGCAGGCGTGGTAGCCGTCTGCCTGATAGCGCACGACGCCCCGGGCTCCGAGGAGTTCACGCTCCACCCGCTCGACCATCTCGCGCTGGCTGCTCTTGGGCAGCGGGAGGTCGCCCCCGAGGGGCCACACGAGGGTCAGCAAAGCGAGATCGGTCGCGTGGTGCTCGGATTCCCGCCCGTTCATCCTCAGGAGCCTGAGGACCGTCTCTCTGTGCAGCCGCTCGGGAATGTCCTTGACCCCAACACGTGCTGCCAGGGTGAGGCCTGCCGCAACAGCTCCGACCGAGGACAGGTGAACGGTTCTTGTGGGACCCTCCTCCTCCCAGATGCCGTTGTCGGGCACGTTGGGATGGTCGATGCGGTCCAGGTACCACACGAGCTTCTGGAGGATGTGGAAGTCCTCGTAGTCGTTGCGAAAGATCCCGTAGCGTTCCTGCCAGCGAGCCAAACCCCACAGGGCCAGGCCCAAGGCATCATCTTGGCGAAGCCCCCATAGCTCGGTGTAGATCTCGGACCCATCGGAGCCGTATCGAGGGTGAAGGTACTCGATGTCATGCTCGGGTATACCCTCCACAATGCGCCAGTCCATGCGGTAGGCCCAGCGAAGAAGAACCCGGTCTAAGAGGGCGTACACGCCTTCACGGAGCCGGTCGATGTCCCCTAACGCTTCGTAAGCCAGCAACGTGTAAATCGTGTCCCGGATCCAGACACTGCGGTAGATAGGAACGATGACGCCGCTATCCGGAGGCACCGCGCTATAGAGCCCGCTTGGGTAGCGGCAACGCTCTATCTGTCGAACGCTCCATTCGAGGTCCACGGCTCCAGCCTTCCTCTCCTGCACCTGCATGCCAACCCCACCAACGTGGACGCAAACAAGACCAGCGTTCTTCCAGGTGCCCGACCCGGTTCAAGGGGCTCGCCGGGCACCACGAAGATGATCGACACTCGTCGACTTCGCCTTGACTCTCCCGCGCGCTCGCCGGGGCAACAAGCGGAAGCCTTGACTGCTGGACAACACGACCCCTTGCCAGCGCTTCCTCCCCCAAAAAACGTCACAGAAGGGGGCTGGGGAACGCCTTATGGCGTCCGCGCTACGAGACAAGGCCCTGTGGCGCTTGCTTCACTTTCACGAGTCAGCCGCCCGTGCGACCGAGGTGCTGTCCAGCAACGTCGAGGACGTCGGCGTCGCCAACAAGCGCGCCCGGATCCGCTCCGAGGGCGGGCATTGAGTTCATTCACGTTCAGACAGGGAGTGCCCGCCCACTCCCCCCGGCTGCTCGCAGGGGGCAGCTCGGGATCGCCGTTCCTAGCCGACCGCCGCTCCGCTCCGGCCGGGGCTCTCGCCATCGTCGACGTCGACGCAGAGACCCCTCCTGGCCAAGTCTCGCCACGCTTCGCTTCGTTCCCTGGAAGGCCACGCCCGCCCGGGACGCGCCACAAGAGCTCCCGCCGCGGGTTGGAGGCAACGTGGCATCCCTCCGGGCAACACCCTGGGCTATGGGCTGGGGTTTTGAGGTCGAAGTAGGAAAAGTTAGTCGGTACGGCTCGCGGCGCGGGCAGCCCGCCTCGGGAGCGGGACGGCCCGAGCCGTCCCGGCCGACGTCAGGCCGACAACCACGCCCAGTGCCCACCCGGCGAGGACGTCGCTCGTCCAATGACCCCCGAGGTACACCATGCAGACACCGACCAGCACGACGGCGGCCGGGAGCAGCCGCGCCGCCAGTCGCCGGAGGCGTGGACCGTCGGGCCGGGAGGACCAGTCGGCGGCGAGGAAGACGGCGACCGCCAACGCGGCGGTCAGGGCGGCCTGGGTCGAGGGCATCGACCACCCGTGCAGCCGGACCAGGGACAGGTCCAGCGGGGGGCGGGGCCGGGTGAACGCCAGCTTGAGCAGGTTGGCCGCGAGGTCGGCGACGAGGAGGGAGGCGGCCCCGGCGAACCCGAGTCGCCACTGCCGAGCCCGGACCACCAGCACGGCGCCAACCACAGCCGCGAGGCCCCAGACCGCCGGGTTCGTCCCCCCTGCCATGACGGCCCGGGCGAGCCACGTCGCCGCCGGGTCGCGGTGGGACGCAAAGAACATGAGGATGCGCCGGTCGATGCCCACCGGTCCATGCTCTCAGAATGGCCTGCCGCGTCCCGCCCTCGATGGCTGCCTGGCCGCGATATACGCGGTGGAACAGCCATCGAGATGGAGCCCGCCCGGGATTCCGCCGATCTGGGGTGGGCAGGAAGCCTGTGAATCGTTACATTTAGCTCACGTGCTCGACAAGCGAGAGAAGATGGGCTGGCGCAGGAATTCCGTCACCCGAGTGGTCGGCGACCTGTTCGACGACCTGAAGGATCTCGTCGATGACGTCATCGACGTGGCGAGCGACGCCGAACAAGGGACCCGAGACCTCTTCAAGCGGCACAAGAGCACCGAGGCTGCGGTTCCGGCAGGAATCGGGCAGATGATCGCCGGGCTGACCTCGGCTATCGGAGACCTCACGACGTCGGTCGGTCATCTGACAGCTCTGCGGACCGCCCTCATGGGTCAGATCGCCAACCCATCATTCACGCCGTCGCTGCCAGTGGAGGTGCCCCCCGTGGTGGAGGTGCCGGTAGACCTACCGGACGTGGCAGTGCCCGTGGCGCTGCCGGAGGTGACGGTGCCCGTGGCGCTGCCGGAGGTGGCGGTGCCCGTGGCGCTGCCGGAGGTGCCGGTGCCCGTGGCGCTGCCGGAGGTGGCGGTCCCCGTGGCGCTGCCGGAGGTGCCGGTGGTGGCGGTGGCGCTGCCCGTGGCCGAGGTGCCGGTGGTGCCGGAGGTGGCGGTGCCCGTGGCGCTGCCGGAGGTGGCGGTGCCCATGGCGCTGCCGGAGGTGGCGGTGGTGGCGGTGGTGCCCGTCGTGGAGGTGCCCGTGGCG
>DASPZW010000496.1:0-27124 GCA_035636055.1 Actinomycetota bacterium | reverse complement strand
ACGTGCTCGTCGGCATGCACGCCCGCAGCGGGGGCGCCGACATCGCCCGCCTCCTCGGCCTGCCCGGGGCCCGGGCCTCGGCCCGGACTCGGGCCGCGGAGGCCGAGGCGCTGCTCGAGCGGGTCGGGTTGCCCGGCGTCGGCGACCGCCCGGCCTCGGCCCTTGCCTACGGCCAGCAGCGCCGGCTGGAGATCGCCCGGGCCCTCGCGGGCTCGCCCCGGCTCCTCCTGCTGGACGAGCCGGTGGCCGGGATGAACCCCGCCGAGGTCGCCAGCCTGTCTGCCCTCTTCACCCAGCTCAACCGCGAGGGCCTGGCGATGATCCTGGTCGAGCACCACCTGCGGCTCGTCGTCGAGGTCTGCAGCCGGATCGCGGTGCTGAACTACGGGAAGAAGATCGCGGACGGCCCCCCGGCGGCCGTGCTCGAGGACCCCGTGGTCGCCGAGGCGTACCTCGGGAAGGCCGGTGCCACCGAGGTGCTGCCGTGAGCCTCCTCGAGGTCGAGCACCTCGCGGTCTCCTACGGGGCCATCGAGGCGGTCCGGGACGCCTCCCTCCGCGTCGAGACCGGAGAGATCGTCGCGGTGATCGGGGCGAACGGCGCGGGCAAGTCCACCCTACTGTCGTGCCTGAGTGGCCTGGTCCGCCCGAGGGCCGGGACGGCGACCTACCTCGGCGGGAACCTCGCCACGATGCACCCGTGCGACATCGTGGCGGCGGGCCTCGTCCAGGTCCCCGAGGGCCGGGAGGTGTTCGCCCGGATGACGGTCCGGGAGAACCTCGACCTGGGGGCGTGGCGCCGGAAGGACCGCAGCACGGTTGCCCGCCAGGTGGACGAGGTGTTCGAGAACTTCCCGATCCTCGCCGGCCGGCGGGACGAACTGGCCGGCAACCTTTCCGGCGGTGAGCAACAGATCCTCGCGCTTGCCCGAGGCCTGCTGTCGAAGCCCCGGCTGCTGCTGCTGGACGAGCCGTCCCTGGGCCTGGCGCCGAAGCTCGTGGACCAGGTGTTCGAGATCGTCGAGGGCATCCGCTCCGAAGAGACGTCGATCCTGCTCGTGGAACAGAACGCTCTCCAGGCCCTGGCCCGGGCGGACCGGGCCTACGTGATGGCGTCGGGGGCCACGACGCTCACGGGCACCGGCAGGGAACTGCTCGGCAATCCCGAGGTGCGCCTGGCCTACCTGGGGCTGTAGGGGGCGGGGAATGCCCAAGGGTTGGTCGTTTTTCGCGCGTATCCGCGCGATTTTCGACTAACCCCGTCGGGCGGGGCTCCGCTACGGGCAGTGGCGGGGGTGGCCCCCGCCCTCGGGCCAGCATCGCCCCTGGGCGTGCCGCAGGGCGTCGGGCCGGCCCCCCGCCCGCTCGTGTTCGGCTCGCAGCCGGACGTGGCGGCGCGGCACCGGATGCGCCCGGGAGGGTGCCTCCTGTCGAAGCGCTGCCCGAACGTGCCCGTAGTGCGCGCAGCCGCGCACCGTTGGGACCAGGCGCTCTTCGTGGCGGTCGTTCACGTCAGTTGCTTCATCCGCACCGCGATCACTGATGCCGACGCTCCCCTGCGACGGCCACTCCCAGGCCGGGCCGACGGGATCGGACTCGTGGACCAGCGCTTGGTTCCCGGGTCGTAGGTGGCGCAGGACGCCGACGCAGCCCCACCGAACAGGTACCGGCCGTCGGGCAGGGTGCAGCAGATGGTGTCGCCGACCTGGGCGCGCCCGGCGCCGCTGGGGACCGCCGACCACGACGACGTGAGGGGGTCGTAGATCTCCATCGTCCCGGGGCCTGGGTCTGCCCGGTGCAGGCGGCCCTGGTAGGCGGGGTGCATCCGCTTGAGGTTGCGGAGCTGGGCAGGGGTGGGGGTCGGCGGGGCCTCACTGGCAGGGCTCGTTGGCACCGACCGCCACAACCTCGTGGTCTGCTCCTGTGCGAGCACGTCGCAGTCGGTCAGCAGGAACACCGTCGTGATCTCGGAATCTGGGTCATCGGACGCTGGCTGAGGCATCTCGTTCGCTCCTCCGTGATCGGTCGTAGAGATCTCGTCGAGAATGAGAGCGGCCTGGTGCGGGCCTGATACGAGGCTTTTGTCAGAGCACCGGGATGAGGACGGCCAAACCGCCTGCGCCTGCCATGGCATCCAGGCGGGAGACGAAGTCGGTCTCGTCCTCCCCGCGCTCCCGCATGTCGCAGAGGTGCTCGGCTGCCTCCCAGGCGACGTCGCGGGTGGCGATGACAAGCCAGTCGTCGATCTTGTTCACGACGCGGCCGAGCACCATCCGGTCGATGAGGCGCTCCCACGTGCTCTCGAAGTGCTCGCGGAGCGACTGCATCTCCCCGGCGAAGATCGCGTTGATCTCCTGATACGACTGGTGCTTGGCCCCGGCGTTGGGGGGCGACCCCAACTGGGCGCAGGTGTCGGCGACCGCGATCGCCAGGTCGAAGTTGACGTGGGCGTTGACGCCGGCGGCGGCGAACTGGAGCCGGGTGATGTGGGGGTGTGCCCGCCGCAGGAACAGCACGGACCAGGCATTGGGGACGGCTTCGGGGGCGAGGACGTTGTTCCGGAGGGCTGTGAGGTAGCGGTTGGCGAAGACGACGTCGAGCGCCCTGACGAAGTCGGGGTCGTCGAAGCGACCGGAGTGGATCCCCTCGAGCACTCGGGTGGTAATCCGGTGATAGAGAAAGCTGAAGCAGGCGACCCCGTCGTGCTGGCCCCGGAGCTCGTGGGCCTCGGCGTAGGTCATGATTTCATCGAGTCGCTCGATGACCTCCTCGACGGTGTCGACCGGCGCGGCGGTGTATGGCGAGGCGGGTGTGACCACCGCGCTGGCGAGCTGTTGGGGTGCCATCGATCACATCCTCCTGGTTGGGTTCCCCCTCTTGGGGGATCGTCTGGGAGGATCATGTCAGCGGCCCGGCCGGTGTCGCATCGGGAGAACCCCCTATTTCCGGGCGCCGCGATTCCTTAGTTCTGCGCCGGGTCGTCAAGGAGGCCGAGGCGGTGGGCGTAGCCACTGGCCTCGACGCGGCTGCGCAGGCCGAGCTTGCGAAGGATGTTCGACACATGGACGCCAGCGGTCTTCTCGCTGATGAACAGGATGGTGGCCACCTCGCGGTTCGTGCGGCCCATGGCGACGAGCCGGAGCACCTCCACCTCCCGCCGGGTGAGGCCGAGGTTCGCCTCGGGGGCCTGCGGCGCTGAGGGCGCGGCGGGGGCCGGGCGGGCGGGGGCGTCCAAGGCGATCCCGGCGCGGGCGGCGAGGCCCTCCACCTCGCGCCGCAGCGGGTTGGCGCCCAACGTGAGCGCAACCGCGTGGGCAGACCGCAGGGCCTCAGCGGCGGTACCCGACCGGGCACGCCGCGCCAGGAGGGCCTCGGCCGTCCGCCAGCGCGCGTAGGCGGCGGGGTACGGCTGGCCCATCGCGTCCCACGTCGTCGCCACCGATTCCCAGGTCTCCGCGGAGCTGGCTCCCTCAAGCCGGCTGCGCTCTCCTTCGCACATCGCTGCGTAGAGCTCGGCCGCCCGGTGCACCGCCGCCGCGGCGGGGTCAAGCCGCCCGATCAAGCCCCGGAGATGCGTGAGCAGGCCCTCGGCGGTCGACCGGGCGGCGACGACGTCCTCGGTGCCGCGCCGTCCCCGTGCCTGCTCCGCCCGGTCGGCCTCGGTCCGGAGCCCGTGCCAGGCGAGCGGGGCCGCGAACCAGACCTCCTGGCTCACGGTCAGCTTGGCAAGCCCGGCGGCGACTGCGTCCCGGGCATCGTCGAGCCGCCCCTCCCACAGCGCGAGGCCGGCTTCCAGGGTGAGGACCGGCACGGTGAAGCGCGGGTCGATGGCGCGGATGGACAGCTCCTTGACCGCCTCGAGGTCACCGGCGGTGGCGGCGAAGTCCCCTCGGGCCATGGTGATCTTCGCCCGGGCGAGCCGGAGGTCCATGACGGCGGTACCGGCGGGGTTGGCGTCGAAGGCCTCCCGCACCCGACGCTCTCCCTCGTCCCAGCGGCCGAGGCGGAACAGGGTGTTGGCGATCATCGCCTGGAGCGTTGCCCCATGGAACCGGACCAGGCCCATCGTCCGCACCCGGGCAAGGCCCTCCTCGGCGACGACCACCGCCTCCTCCAGCCGGTTGAGGGGCTCGGACAGCAGGGTCGCCAGGTGGAGGTAGGCACGGGCCACGCCGTCGGCATCGCCGTCCTCCTCCGCGATGCGGCGCGCCTCGTGCAGCAGGGCCACGCCCCCCGGGTCGCCGAGGTAGGCGAGGTCGAAGCCGAGCACCCCCAGCACCTGCGCCTCCTCGCGCCGGGACCCCGTTCGCCGTGCGAGGTCGAGGGCCTCCTCGGCCCGTCGGCGGGACTCGCCGTAATGGCCGGCCAGCATAAGGGCCCCGGCCTGGGCGCCGACCACCCGGGCCGCCACCGGCGTCTCGCTGCCGGCGGCGACCAGCTCGACGGCTCGCTCGTAGGCGACGAGGGCGTCCTCGCTGGCCCCGGAGTCCCAGAGGTAGCGCCCCAGCCGCTCCCAGACCAGGGCGGCGTTGGGTGCGGTCGCCCCCCGGCCGAGCGCAGCCGTGGCGGCCCGGGCGTGGGCGGCGGCCCGGGCGTGGTCGCCGGCGAGGTTGGCACACTCGGCGGCCCGCATCCGTAGCTCGAGGCCGTCGATGCGGGGGGCCCCGGGCACATCCGGCACCGATCCCGTCTCCCAGAGCTGCAGCGCCCGCTCCAGGTGGGCGCACGCCTCGGCGAAGCCGAAGGAGCTCTCGGCGGCGACGGCGGCCTCCACGGCCGCGGGCAGCGCGTTGGCGTGGTCGCCTGCCGCGTACCAGTGCCAGGCGAGTTCGACGGCCGCCGAGCCGTAGGCGAGGCTCCGGTCGGCGGTGAGCACCCGGGCGCAGGCCCGGTGCAGGGCGATGCGCTCGGCCGGCAGGAGCTGCTCCTCGACGGCCTCGCGCAACAGGCTGTGGCGGAACGTGTAGCCGCCGCGGGGATCGACCAGGAGGACCTGCTGGTCGACGCACTCCCGGATGGCCCTCATGAGATCCACGCCGAGGTCCTCCTGCGGGAGGTGCGTGAGCGCCGCCAGCAGCTCGTGGCGGACGGGGGAGCCGGTGGCCGCGACCATCGCGAGGAGCCTCGTCGCTGCGGGACTCAGGCTGCCGATGCGGGCGAGGAGTACCTGGCGCAGGGTGGGTGGAAGCTCCTCCTGGCCGGCCACCATCGCGGCGAGGAGTTCCTCGGCGAAGAAGGCGTTGCCTTCCGAGCGTGCCCAGATGGCCTCGACGATGTCGGGGCGGACGGGGGCGCCAAGGATGCTGCCGAGCTGGCTGGTCATGGCCTGCCGGGAGAGCCGTGGCAGCTCGATGAGCTCCGCTTCCGCCCCCCGGAGGAGCTCGGCCAGCCATGCGTGGAGGGCGTGGCCCGGCACGAGGGCGTCGCTGCGGTAGGTGCCGACGAAGAGGAAGGGCTGGCGCCGCAGGTTGCCGATCAGGAAGGTCAGCAGGTCCCGCGTGGAGCGGTCCGACCAGTGGAGGTCCTCGACCATCAGCACGACGGGGCCGAGGGCGCTGGCCTGCTCGATCGTCCGGAGGACGGGTTCGAAGACGTGGTCCTGGGCACGGCGCGCCGGCTCCGGCGCGCCCCCGGGGGGCCCGCTCGGCGGGGGTTCCGTCCCCAGTTCCGTCTCCAGGGGGCCGGCGGGAATGGGGGGCGCGAGGGGAGCCGCGGCCAGGACGGGTTCACCGAGCGCGCGGGCTGCCGGGCCGGGCGCCGCGATGGCGGCGAGTGCGGGCTCGGCGTCGGCCAGGCGCAGGCTGCGCAGCGCATCGATGACCGGCCAGTAGGGGGGAGCGCCGTCGGCCAGCGCCAGGCAGGCGCCGACGAGGACCGTCGCCCCCGTGCACCGTGCGGCGACGAACTCCGTCAGGAGGCGGGTCTTGCCCACCCCGGCTTCGCCGGAAACAATGAGCGCCCCGCCGCGTCCTCCCGCGGCTCGGTCCAGGGCCTGGCCGAGGCAATCCATCTCCTCGGCCCTCCCCACGATCTCCGGGCTGGATTGGCGTCCGGGCACCGCCCAAGCCTCCCGTACATCTCGCCTGAGGAAATGGCGAGTATACAGGCGGGTGGAAGCCGCCCCGATCGGCTCGGGGGGACCTGCGCCAAGCCCCAGCACCGTCAGAAACGGATGCGGTAGGCCAGCGCCGTCGGGCTGCCGGGGCTCGCGACGTCGAACTCGGGGACACGCTCGAAGCCCAGGGCTTCGTAGAGGGCACGGGCCGCCGCCATGAACGGGGCAGTGTGCAGGCCGAGGACGGGGGCCCCCAACGCCCGTGCGCGCTCGAGGCACGCCGCGACCAGGAGCCTGCCGATGCCCTGCCCTCGGGCGGCGGGGTCCACGGCGAGCATGCGGAGCACCGGCCACGGGACGGGGAACCCGTGCACGCCGGAGCCGGAGCCGTCGGGCAGCAGGGTGATGGTCCCGGCGATCCGCCCCCCGAGGTCCGCGACGAGGACGCTGGCGTGCGGGAGGTGCCGGCCCACGTCCCGGATGTCCTCCTCGTACACCTCGACGAACGCCGGGGTGACCAGCGGCCGGTACTCCCGGAATGCCCGGACGGTGAGGTCGCCGACCTCTTCCAGTTCGTCGGGCCGGACGTCCCGGATCACGGTTCCGGCGTCAACCATTCAATTTCGGCTTTTCCTTCTGAACGTGTCCTCATTGGTCAGGATTGCGGTGGTGTGAAATCCCAAAAAGAGGGGACGAAACGATCCCATTAGTGCAGAATGAGCCGGTCTTTCTGACCCTGACCGACGGGAGGCTTTGATGCGCTCGAGTAGGTGCACGATCTATCGGCGGGCAGCGGGGATCTCGACGACCCTACTCGCCTTCTGGCTCCTCGTCCTGTCCCCTGTGACGGCCGCCAGCGCCGACGGCAATGCGTTCGGCACCGCCAGCAGCCTCCCCAAAACCTATGCAAGCGCATTGTCACCCGCCGACATCGCCCGCCTCTCGACCAACCCGGTGGACAAGGTGATCATCCTGCTCCGCAACCAGCACCCCGAGACACCCGGCAAGGCCAGCCAGGGTGCCAGCCGCGCCGCTCTCCTGGCAAATGACCAGGCCCATGTCACCAACGAATTGGCTGCGCTCAAGGCGCCGGCGGTGCACGCCTACTCCTTTGTGAATGCCGTGGCGGCGACCGTCTCCAAGGCGGAGGCCGACCGGCTGGCGACCGATCCCGCGGTGCTGGCCGTCGTGCCGGACAAGCTGGTGACGGGACCGAGCCCCGCCGCGGCGGCAGCGTCCGCCGCCGCCGTACCAAGCGCGAGCGCAGCGACCGTGACCGTGACCGCCGCGCCCGGCGTCTGCCCGACGGACCCCGCCAAGCCGATCCTCGAGCCCGAAGCGCTGCAGGTGATGAACGTGGACTTCGGTGCCGGGTCGACGCAGCCGGCGGCGCATGACCTGGCCACCGGGAAGGGGGTCAAGATCGCCGTCTTCCCCGACGGGCTGGACCCCAACATCCCCAACTTCAAGCGCGCCGACGGGACGTCGGCCATCTTCGACTACCAGGACTTCTCGGGCGAGGGCCTCTTCGCCACGACCGGCGGGGGCGAGGCGTTCGGCGACGCCAGCTCGCTCATCTCCCAGGGCACCCAGACCTACAGCCTGAACGGCCACGTCAACCCCGCCTTCCCGCTGCCGGCCGGCTGCAACATCCAGATCAAGGGGGTGGCGCCCGACGCGTCCGTTGCGGTGATGAAGGTGTTCGGCAACGCCAACGCCGCCTTCAACAGCGAGATCCTGCAGGGGATCGACTACGCGGTGACCGTCGACAATGTCGACATCCTGAGCCAGTCCTTCGGCGGCAACCCCGTCCCCAACCCCGGGCTCGACCCGATCGGTCTCTTCGACCAGGACGCCGTGGCGGCCGGCATCACCGTCGTCGTGAGCACCGGCGACGCCGGGACGACCAGCACAATCGGCACCCCGGCGACCGTTCCCGGTGTCATCAGGGCGGGGGCGTCGACCACCTACCGGCTCTACGCCCAGACCTCGTCCTACGGGTACCAGCTTGCCGGCCACGGCTGGGTGAGCAACATGGTCTCGGCGATCAGCAGCTCGGGCATCACGGAGTACGGGCCGGGGACGATCGACATCCTGGCTCCCGGTGAGGCCGGTTGGTCGGACTGCTCGACCAACACCGCGGTCTTTACCAACTGCGCCGACATCTACAAGGGCCCCAAACCGCAACCGATCCAACCCTTCGGCGGGACCAGCCAGTCGTGTCCCCTCACGGCCGGTACCGCCGCCCTCGTCATCCAGGCTTACCGCGACACCCACTCGGGGGCGACCCCGTCGCCGGGCCTGGTGAAGGACATCATCATGAGCACCGCCCAGGATGTGTCGGTGCGCGCCGACAACCAGGGCGCCGGGCTGGTCGATGCCCTGCGCGCGGTCCAGGAGGCCCGGTCCATCCACGACAGCAACGGTGCCCCGGCGGCGACGGGGCAGAGCCTCCTCTACTCGCCGACCTCGATCGGCTTCACGGCGCCGCCTGGGCAGTCCCAGACCGTCCCCGTGACCGTCACCAACAACGGCACCCTTGCCAAGCGGGTCTCCCCGGCGATCCGAGTCCTGGGCCCCGCCGCAACGATCGCCCGGGGCGACCTCGCCCTCGACCCGGCGGCGGACCCCACGTTCACCTACATGACCGGCGCCACGGTCCACGACGTCCACACCGTGCCATTCACCGTGGGCCCGGGAACCGACCGCCTCGTCACCCGCATCGCGTGGCTGGGCAGCGACACCGTCCCGGGTGGGAATACCCTCCGGATCACGCTGGTCGATCCGTTCGGCCGCATCGCCGCCCAGTCGCGGCCCCAGGGCGCCGGGGCGGGCTTCGGGGAGGACGAGATCCATAACCCGACGTTCGGCACCTGGCAACTCGTCGTCTTCGACTCGACCGGCTCGCCCTACAAGGGCCCGGTCCACTACACGATCACGGGTGCACGCTTCCAGACCATCGACGCGGTCTCGCCCGGCAGCCGCATGATCAAGCCCGGGGCCTCGGCGACGTTCGCCGTCTCGGTCACCACGCCCCGGCACCCCGGCGACCTGGCGGAAGCCGTCACCTTCGGGACCTCCTTCAACAGCGGCCAGCAGGCTCCTCCCGCCTCGATCCCTGTGATCCTGCGCTCGCTCGTTCCGGTCGACCGCGAGGACGGCGGGAGCTTCAGCGCCACGTTGACCGGCGGCAACGCCCGGATGACGTTCGCCGGTTCGGAGCTCGTGTACCAGTTCGACGTCCCTGCCGGTGTCCATGCGATCGATGTGGACGTCTCCACCGCCGCCCCCGGCTACCAGCTGGTCGGCTTCCTCGCCGACCCCAACATCTCCCCCGTGGACGTGCAGGGGACCTCGGCCCAGGACGGCTCGGGCCTCAACGGCCAGACCTTGCACCTGACGTGGGCCAACCCGGTGCCGGGGCGCTGGAACCTCGACCTTGCCACGCTGTTCGGGAACCAGTCCCTGCTGACCAGCACCCGCGTCAGCGGGACGATCCGCTTCGACCGGGCCAGGGCCTCGGCGACCGGGGTGCCGGACAGCCCCTCGACGGTGCTGGCCAGCGGCGTGACGACGACCGCAACCATCCACGTCGTCAACACCGGCAACTCACCGGCCGAGTACTCGATCGACCCCCGCCTCAGCGAGGACAGCGTGCTGTCGCTGAACAGCCTGACCTCGACGGGGGGGACCCTGCCACTGGACGTCACGGGAGTCGGGAACGTCCCGCAGTTCGTGGTGCCCCCGTTCTCCACCAGGCTTGACATCGCGGCGGCCTCGACGGTGCCGATCGACTTCACGACCAGCCCCTTCTTCGGCTCCCCGGAGATCCTCTCGGCGCAGAGCGGGGACAACGCCGTGGTCACCTACCAGGCTCCGGACATCCCCGCCTCCCTCTGGTCGTGCCCGCCGACCGAGTTCGGGCCGGGGCCCTCGACGCCGGCGCCGTACTCCTGCGGAGCCGATGCGGTGACGAAGGCGTTCGACCCGGCGGTCGACTCGTCGACGGGGAACATCTGGTCGGCCCTGGAGGGCCTGACGGGCACCTACGCCCCGTTGGTGCTGCAGCCGGGCCAGAGCGGGGACATCACCGTGACGATCACGCCCGATGGCCCCGCCGGTCAGGTCGTATCCGGCTTCCTCGCCGTGGAGACGTTCAACTTCACGACGGTGAGCTCGGATCAACTCGTCCAGATCCCCTACACCTACAAAGTGGGCTAGCGCCGGCGTCGGCAGCCCTAAGTGAGGAGTTTTTGTCAGCTATAGCAGCACTTTTTCTCCTTACTTCAAAATAGGCGACGTTTTGTCACCCCTCACCGCCACAATGGGGTCATGGGCGATGGTCTTTATAGCCTGAGCGCATCACAACATGGTCTGATCTCACGGGAACAGGCCCTCCGGCAGGGTTTGTCGCCCGGGGGGTGGCGGTGGCTCTCCCAGAGCGACGACTGGCGACGGGTGTACGCCGGGGTCTATCGCAGGGTCGGGGCGCCCGAGACCTGGGAGCAGGCTCTCATGGCCGGCTGCCTCGCCACGGATGCAATCGCCTCTCACGGCGCAGCCGGCGCGCTGTGGCGCCTGCCGGAGGTCGAGCGGAGGCTCGAAGTCACCATCCCGCAAGGCCGCCGAGTGGTAGTCAAGGGTTTCGAAGTCCACCGGACGCGCTTCCTCCAGCCGGTGGACCGCACCCACCGCAGCGGGATCCCGGTCACGTCGCTCGCCCGCACGGTGATCGACGTGTCGCTCGACGTCCCCGGCCTGGCACCCGTGCTGGTTGACCACGTGCTCGCCAAGCGGAAGGTGCCCCTCGCCCTCCTGGCCAACCGCCTGGCCGCGATGGGCACCCAGGGACGCTCGGGTACCCGGGACCTGCTCCAGATGCTGGAGGAGCGCAAGGGCCGCAAGCGCCACGTGGACAGCGGGCTCCAGCGCGAGTTGGAGCGCATCGCCCTCCACGGGTACCGGGACGGGCTCCGAGCCGTATTTCGAGTACCCGGTCCGCCTGTCCAACGGGCGGATGCGCTACCCGGACGTCGGGTACCCCAGGTGGATGTGGGGTTCGAGGGTTTTCTTCCTCCCCCAAGGGGACCCCGACCTCCAGCTACGAACACCACTCCACGCTGTCCGCGTGGGCCGGCGACCAGGTCCGCAACCTTGAGCTGTTCGGCGACGGGTGGTTCATCGTCCCTCTCACCAAGATCGAGATCGTGGACCCGGTGCGGCTGGTGATGCTGATGGCCAGGATCATCAACAAAGCGGAGGCCCGCCGGCTCCGCTGAGGCGGCGGGCGGTTGCCACGATCTCGACGAGGTCGTGGTTGTCCGTCACCTCGCCGAATCGGCGCAGGAGGGCGCCGTAGGCCTGCGCGGCGTCCTCGGCCCGGCCCAGGGCGTTGAGGGCGATGGCCTGCTGCAGGAGGGCCCCGGCGACGAGGACCTGGGTGGGGGAGTCGGACCGCTCCCCGTAGATGCGGACGACCTCCCCGCAGACGGCGATGCCCTCCTCGTAGCGCTCCAGCCGCACGAGGGTGATCCCCTTGCTCGCAAGGGTGGCGGCGATACGCCACCTGGACTTGTGCTGTGTGTAGGTCGCGAAGCGAAGGAGGGCGGCATCCAATTCCGCCAGGGTCATCTCCAGGCGCAGCCGCTCGCCCGGCTCCAGGTCCGGGCTCACGCAGGCTTCATCCGCCGTAGCGGGAGAGGAGCCGCTCCCGGCTGAACGCCCGGATCGTCAGCAGGAGACCGACGGCGTCGATGGCGAGGATGAGGGCCGAGCCGGCGATGTAGAACCACGGCCCCTGTCCGGCCACCTGAACGAGGTGACGGCCACCACCACGAGGGGTGGCAGCGTCGCGATCGCCGACAGCTGCTGGGCCACCCGGATGTCGGACGACCGGGCGGAGATGAGCAGCCCGGTGACGATCGAGTAGCCCGTCAGCGAGGGGGCGAGCACGATCTCGGCGATCACCTGGGAGCCCGTCGCCATCGCGTGGAGCACGACGGTGTTGCCGATGGCTGCGGCGAACGCCAGGTAGCCGGCATAGAGGAGCCACGAGAGCCCCACGGCCGGGACGGCGGGGGCGAGCCCCTTGCCGAGAAGGAGTTCGGCGTCGGTGGCGGGCGTCGTGAGGACCGGCTCCAGCGCCCCTTGCTCGCGCTCGCCGATGACGCTGAACGCGGCGATGGTGCTGGGCAGGAACAGCGGAAGGATGAGGAGGAACAGTCGCGCCTGCCCGAACACCGCGCGGAGCACAGCCGGCGACGCGTTGGGCGACAGGGTGAACGCGGCCCGGGCGGCCACGAAGAGGAAGGCAGCCGGGAGCGCAGTCATCGTGATCACGATGAGCTTGTTGCGCCGGTATTCGGCGAACTCCTTGCGGACGAGCGCCCGGACCCGGTAGTTCATGTTCGTCCTTCCACCAGCTTCTCCTCCACCAGTTCAAGGTAGACGTCCTCCAGGGAATGCTCGACCTCGGCGACGCGGACGACGGCGGCCCCCGCCGCCACGAGCGCCCGGACGACCTCGGGCGCCACCGCGGCGGGCTCGGCGGTCTGCAGGATGTAGGAACCGGGCTCGGCCCCCGGCTGCCATCCCGAGATGCCGGCGACCATGCCGACGACCCGGTCCGGGTCGGCGAGAGGCTCCGCCAGGCGGATCTCGAGGGCCCCGGAGAAGACCTGCCGGCGAAGCGCGTCCGGCGGGCCGACGGACCGCAGCCGGGTCTTGAGCACCGCAACCCGGTCGCAGAGCCGCTCGGCCTCGTCGAGGCGGTGGGTCGTGAGGAAGATGGCGGTGCCCCGGTCGCGCAGCCCGGCGATGAGCTCCCGCACCATGAGGGAGGCTTCGGGGTCCAGCCCCGAGGTCGGCTCGTCCAGGAACAGGACGGCGGGCCGGGGCAGCAGCGCCCGGGCGAGGGCGGCCCGCTGGCGGAGCCCCTTCGAGAGGGTGCCCGCAATGGACTCGACCCGGTCCTCGAGGCCGACCGCTCTGACGCACTCGGCGATCCGGCCCCCGAGGTCGCCCCGGGCGATGCCGTAGAGGCGGCCGAAGAACTCGAGGTTCTCCCGCACCGAGAGTTTGAGGTAGAGGCCGGCGTTCTCGGGCATGACGCTGATGCGCTGCCGGAGCTCCGATCCCTGCCGGGGGGAGAGGGTAGGGCCGATGGGCAGGCCGGCCACCTCGGCCCGCCCGGCCGTGGGGGCGAGGAGGGTGGCGAGCACCCGCACCGTCGTGGTCTTGCCCGCCCCGTTGGGACCGAGGAAGCCGAAGACCTCCCCGGCCTCCACCTCGAAGGACAGGTCCTCGAAGGCGACACGGGGGCCGAAGCGCTTCGTGAGGCTTTCGGCGACGATGACCGGACGGCTGCCCATTCCTCCCGACTCTAGTCGTTCGTCCAGTTCGTCGCGCCCATCGAGCCTCTCGCCAGGTCGCCCACCTGGCGGACCTCGGGCACCCGCATCCACAGCGCCAGGCCGATGTAGACGGGGGCCCCGATGGCCAGCGCTGCGGCGATGCCCACGAGCGACCCGCTCACGCCGACACCCAGGGCATCGGTGACGGCATGGGAGGCGACGTAGCCGAAGACCGCCGCTGCCAGGCCCGCCACGGACAGGCGGACCAGCGTCCGGGTGACGTGGGCGCGCGGGGCAGGCCCGAGGCGGCGGCGGAGCAGCATCGTGAACCAGACGTAGCCGGCGATATAGGAGACGGAGTAGCCGATCGCCAGGCCGACCGCCCGCTCGGGCGCCGGGAGGACCGCCACCATGACGAGGTCGGCGGCGATGTTGATCGCGGCAAGAGCGAGGTTGACGAGGGCCGGCGTGCGGGTGTCCCGCATGGCGTAGAAGGCCCGCAGCTGGAGCTGGAATGCCGAGAAGGGCACGAGGCTGAGGGCGTAGGCCGCCAGGGTCGCCCCCACGAGCCTGCCCTGCGCCAGCGAGAAGGCCCGGTGGCCGAACAGCACCCCCCCGATGAGCGGGCCGAGGACGATGCCCGCCAGGGCCGAGGGGACGAGCACCACCGCGGCCAACTTGAGCCCTCGGGCGAGGTCGGCACCAACGGCGTCCAGGCGGCCCTGCCCGGCGTTGCGGCTCATCTGGGGCAGCAGGGCGGTGATGACCGACACCGCCACGACGGAGTGGGGAAGCAGCACCAGCGTGAAGGCGTAGACGTAGATGGTGAAGGACCCGTTGTTCGGGGCGGTCGCCAGCCTCGTGATGACCAGGAACGCCGCCTGGTTGGCGAGCACGTACACGAACACCCACCCCGCCAGGCGGGCCGCGGCGGGCAGCCCGGCCGCCCGGAAATCGAAGCGGGGCCGGAGCCGGAAGCCGGTCGCGCTGAGCGCGGGCAGCAGCGCCACGGTCTGGGCCGCGATGCCCAGGGTCGTGCCGGCGGCAAGTAGCAACTGCTGGGCCGACGTGAGGTGCCCGTGCTTGACCTGCTCGGTCTGGGTCACGGCGATGAACAGGATCCCGGTCAGGATCAGGACGACGTTGTTCAGCACCGGGGTCCACATCGGAGGGGCGAAGCTCCCCCGGACGTTGAGGATGGCCCCGACCATCGCCCCGACGCCGTAGAAGAAGATCTGGGGCAGGAAGAACCAGGCGAAGAAGGTGGCGAGCGGTGCCATGTCGGGGTTCACCAGGTAGAGGCGGATGATGGTCGGGGCCAGCGCGACGGTAACCAGCGTGATCGTCCCCAGCCCGATGACGACGACCGTCAGCAGGCGCTGGGCATAGGCCTCGCCCTCATCTGCGTCGCGCTGGGCGGTGACGAGCAGCGGCACGACAACGCTGGTGAGCACGCCGCCCAGCAGCAACTCGTAGATGATGTTGGGGATCGTGTTGGCGGCGTTGTAGGCGTCCCCGACCAGGCCCCCGATCGCCACCCCGATGATGAGGGTGCGCAGGAAGCCGGTGGCCCGGGACGCCAGCGTCCCCAGGGCCATGCTCCGGCTCGAGCGGAGCGGCTCCGCCGGCGCCGCAGGTTTCCCACCCATTTCCCGAAGGCTACCTGGCAGGAGCCCCGAAGCCCGGGATTGTCCTCGGCGATTCCCCGTCGTGCTCAGGTCGTGGCGGGCAGGTTGCGAAGGTCGACGACGCTGCCGTTCTCGAGGCCGGCGCCCAGCAGCCGCCAGATGTCCCGCCCGACGGCGTCCGGGTCGGCGAGCTTGGCGGTGGCGTGGAGCTCGACGAACTTCTGGCGGCTCGGGAAGGCCTCGGCGGACGTGCCCCGGAGCTGGGCCTGCATGTCCGTGTCGACCGTGCCCGGGGCGACCGACAGCACCTGGACCCCGCCGCGGAGCTGTTGCTCGGCCCCTGCGTCGCGGACCCACTGGTCGACCGCCGCCTTGCCGGCCCCGTAGGACGTCCAGCCGGGGTACACGCTCCTGGCGGCCCCGGACGTGAGCATCACCAGGTGCCGGGTCGCCGGCACGGCGCGGGAGGCGGCCAGGAAGAGGTGGCCGAGGACCTGGGGGGCTGCGCTGTTGAGGACGACGTTCGCCGCGTAGGCGGCGCTGTCGACCTCGCCGGCGAACCCGATCGGATCGAGGGTCCCCGCGGCGTGGACGAACACGACCCGCTGCCCGCTGAAACCGGCCAGCTCGCGCGCGAACGAGGAGCCGACGACCCCCCACTGGTGAGGGTCGGCCAGGTCGGCGGCGAGGTGCTCCGCTCCGGCAGGGGGGCGCCGGCTGATGCCGATGATCCGGGCGCCCGGCCACGGCACGGTCCGCACGAGCGCCTGGCCGATGCCATCCGATGCCCCCGAGATCCATACCACTGCGTCAGCCACGTTGATCCTCACTTTCCCGCTCGCGTTGTGTCTCGATCCTCGCGTTGTGTCTCGATCATCGATACCCGGCTGGTCAGCAGCAGGGCGACCAGGGATGCGATCAGCACCGGGGGGAGCAGCCGGAGCCCAGCCATCTGCGCCACGATGAGCCAGGACCCGAGCGGCGTCTTCGTGACACCGACGTTGGCGGCGGCCATCAGGGCCAGCATGAGGACCACGTGGTGCTCCCCGCTCATCCCGAGGGCCGATCCCCCGCCGAGCCCAATGCGACGCCCATGAAGAACAGCGGGATGATGAAGCCCCCCCGCCATCCCGCCGAGACGATAGTGGACGAGGCGAGCAACTTTATCCCCGCCGTCACCACGAGGGTCGAGATGGCGAGGCGGGCGCTCACGACCGTCTGGATCTGGCCCTCGCCGTAGGTCAGGGCGAACGGGCTACCCACGCCAGGCCCCCGAGGACGAGGCCCCCGACGACCGGTCTGGCCGGGACGGGGAGGCGGCGGAACCCCAGGCGGATGGTGTGGGTGAGGTACGTAAAGGCAGTGGCGATGACCGCCCCGCCGGCGCCCGCAAGCAGCCCGAGGGCGAGGTCGGGGGCCCCCATGGCCCTCACCGGCGGAAAGCGCCACACCGGGGTCAGGCCGGCCCCCGTCGTGAGTACGGAGACGACGTAGCCGCAGAGGGAGCCGGCGGCGGCGGGGATGAGGGCCTCGTAGTACTGCAGGCCCCGGCGGTGGAGGATCTCCAGGGCGAAGATGGCGGAGCCGAGCGGGGCGCCGAAGAGGACGGTGAACCCAGCGGCCATGCCGGTGATCGTGAGCACCCGGGACTCCGGCACCGGCAACCCCATGCGGGCGGCCGCCCAACTGCCGATCGAGCCCGTCGTCTGCACCAGCGGGGCCTCGGGACCGATGGCGCTGCCCGCCCCGATCCCGAGGAGCGACACGGGGATGAGCGACCGGAGGTCGCTGAATCCCGAGCGACCGCCGCTGACATGGATGTTGTCCACGAGGAGCTCCACGTCGCCGGGATTGCCGAGAAGGCGGGTCAGGGCGGCGATCCCGCAGCCGGCCACCGCCAGGACCACCAGGTGCTGCGGCCGCGACCAGGCGTCCGGGCCGAGGAGGGCACCGACACCCCGAAGCACAATCACGTAGGCGGCCCCGGCCAGCCCGCCTGCGGTGCCGACCACGGCCACCAGCAGCCAGAACCGCCGCGGTTGCCCCATCCGGACGACGCTCGGAAACATATCCAGCCATGATATATTGTTGGCCGCGATGGCATCGGAACGGAAGCTGGAGCCCGCCGACTACCGCCACCTGCTCGAGGTCCGGACCGGTCTGCGCCGTTTCCTGCACTGGAGCGAGGAGCAGGCCCGCTCCGCCGGGCTCACGCCGTCCCAGCACCAGTTGCTCCTCGCGGTGCGCGGCCACCCCGGCGACCGGCCACCCACCATCGGCGACCTGGCGGGCCACCTGCTGCTCGCCCACCACGGTGCGGTGCAACTGGTCGACCGGGCAGCGGCGGCAGGGCTGGTGACCCGGGAGCGGGACCGTGACGACCACCGCATCGTGCGGGTGACGCTCACGCCGGAGGGGAGCCGCATCCTGGAGTCGCTGACCACCCACCACCTGGACGAGTTGCGCCGTGTGGGCCTGTCCTTCGGTGAGATCGGAGCCGGGATCGGCCCAGGCCAGGTGAGCCAGGGGGGTGGTCGGGATTTGCTACATCCACGGTAGTAAATCCCGCCCACCCCTCAGGCAAGGAGCGGCAGGGGGGTGTACTGCTTCGGGATGACGCCGTCGGCCGGCACCTTCAGCCAGCCCTCGAGCACGGTGGCGTAGACCTGGCGGAAGTCGGTCTGGAACTTGAGGTTGGCGTTGGCGTCGAGGTTGCCGAGGTCCGGCGGGTCGCCGTACACCCCGCCCTTCACGCCGGCGCCCGCAAGGAACAGCGGTGCCGCGGTGCCGTGGTCGGTCCCGCCGCTGGCGTTCTCCTGGGGCCGGCGGCCGAACTCGGACCACGTCATGACGCTCACGTCGCTCCCTTTGCCCTGGGCTCCCAGGTCATCGAGCAGGGCCGCGATGCCCGTCGACAGGAGGGCGAGGAGCCTGGCGTGCTGGCCGGCCTGGTCCCGGTGGGTGTCGAAGCCGCCGAGGGTGATGTAGCCCACCCGCATGCCGATGCCGGCCACGATCGCCTCGGCGAGGACCTTCAGCCCGTTGCCGAACGGGCCGGGCGGGTAGGTGGCCTTCGGCTGGTACGCGCCCCCGACCTTGGTCAGCAGCTTGGCTGCCGAGAAGCTGTTCTGCTCCGTCTGGGCCAGCAGCGCCGCATAGGGGGCGGCCTTGGGGTAGGCCCTGTAGATGCGGTCGAGGGTCGCGGCGAGCAGGGCGGTCTGGCCGGGGCTCTCGCCGGCGCCCACCAGGCTGAAGCTCTGCGGCGAGCTCATCGTGGCCACGGGTGCCGAGAGGGCGTTGAGGGCCGGGCTCAGGGCCGTCGTGATGTCGATCCCGGCCAGGGGGTGGCCATCCCTGTCGATGAGCCCGGCGAGGTACCTTCCGAGCCAGCCCTGGCGTTCCTGCGGGTCCATGGTCTCCCAGATGTCCATCGACTGGAAGTGCGACAGGCTGGGATCGGGGTAGCCCACATTGCTGACGACGGCGAGGTCCCCGGCATCCCAGAGCGGCTTGAATGCCGCCAGCCCGGGGTGAAGGCCGAGCGACCCGTTCAGCTTGAACGCGAGGTCCTGCTCCCTGGTGATCAGGGTGGGCCGCAGCGTCGCCAGCTTTGGGTCGGCGAAGGGCACGACGGTGTTGAGCCCGTCGTTGCCGCCTGCCATCTGCACCACGATCAGGACCTTCCCGGAGTCCTGGAAGGTGCCGCCCGCCATCTTCGACGTCGAGGCGGTCCGGACGGTCCGGCTGAACACCGACGGCATCGCCATCCCGACCGAGACCACCGCCACGCTGCCCTTGATGAAGGCCCGCCGGGTGACCTCGGTGGGCTCGGCGCCGCGGGCGCAGATCTCGCAGGTCTCATCTGGGCGTTGGGTGGTCACGACAGCTGGTACTCCGGTGTGGCGGCGACGAGGAAGGCAACCTCCGCCGGTGTGCCGCGGTGGTCGACCAGGGCCTGGCGCGCCGCCGGGGCCACCGAGCCGTCGACCATCATGGCCAACAGGTGATCGACAAGCGCGCTCGTCGTACCGCCCGGGAGCGTGGTACCGGGCAGCGTGTGGACGCGGGCCAGCAGGTAGTGCATCCGGGCCATCCAACTCCCGGTGGACAGCCACGCCGCGCCGGGCGCCCATCCGGCGACGCTCGGCGGGTCGAACAGGCCCTGACCCATGGCGTCGCCGGCGGCGGCGTCGGCGGCGTCGATCGGGTGACCCAACTGGCGGGAGAACCCGGCAATGAGTTCGGCCGGCGACTTCACCAGCGCCCGGTACGCCTTGGGCGAGGAGAAGGCGGGGGAGCGCAGGACCGCCTCCATCATCGCCCCGATGTTGCCGTGGCTCTGGCGGAAGGCATCGACGACGGGGGCCAGGTCCCCGTCGGTGGGGTTCGGGTACACGAAGAAGCTCCACATCCGGCCGGCGAGGTACCTGGGCGTGGCGGGGTTCGCGAGGATGGCCGAGATCACGTCCCCCATGCCGAGCCTCCCCGTGCGGCCGAGGAAGGTCTTGACCTCGTTGTCGTGCACCTGTGGCCGGAAGCTCACCTGGCCCTGCCTGTCCAGGGCCCAACCCGTCAGCGCCCGGGCGGCCGCCCGCACGTCGCTCTCCGTAAAGTTGCCGACGCCCATCGTGAACAGCTCCATGAGCTCCCGGGCGTAGTTCTCGTTGGGGTGGGCCTTACTGCTCCCGGTGCCGTCGAGCCAGCGGAGCATGGCGCCGTCGATGGTGATGCCCGTCAGCAGGTCGGACAGCGAGCCGAGGGCGTGCGTCCGGAGGAACTGGTTCTGCAGGTACATGAGGTCGCCCTGCCCGGTTTTTCGGTAGGAGCTTGTGAGGAGGCCGTGCCAGAAGAGCGTCATCTTCTCGAGCAGCGGGCGACGGGTCAGGGCCATCCGGGTGAGCCACCAGCGGCGGAGGTCGCCGATCTTGGTGACGTCGTAGGCCCCGGCCGCCAGGGTGGCGTCGAGGGCCGTGTCCGAGACGCTCTCGGGGTGGAGCAGCCTATCGATCGTCCGGCTCAAGCCGTCGCCGAGGGCAGCGTTGATGTCGGCCTCCGAGGGGGCGAATCCAGCCCGGCGGAGCAGGTGACCGGCTTGCGCGAGCTGACCGGCGGCCTCCGCCGGCGGCTGCTTACTCAGCCGGAGGGCGACGCCGCCGGCCACGAGGGCCGCACCGCCGGCACCCGCCATCCCCAGCAGCTTCCGGCGGTCGAAGCGGATCTGGGAAACGTTCACCGGTCCAATTGTCGGCCCTTCCGGTGAAGGGAGTGTGAAATGGGAGTGAAGCAGGGGGCGCGCCTAACGCCCGGCGAGGAAGGCGCTGACGCCGTCGGCCAGGGCGGCGGCCATCCGTGCCCGGAAGGCTGGGTCGTCGAGCAGGGCGGCGTCGGTGGGGGACCGCATGTTGGCGGTCTCGACCAGGACCTCGGGGACGTGGTACAGCGTGGGCCAGGGGACGGTCTTCAGGCCGTCCTGCCCGCCGTAGGTCGAGGTGGGCATCGAGGTCTCGCGGGCGATGGCGTGCCGGACGGCAACCGCCAGGCGCCGGTTGGCCTGCGCGAGGGGGTCGTTCACAGCCGCGGTCCCGGGGGCCGGGGCGGCGTAGAGGATGTAGAAGCCGCGTCCCGCGGGCCACCCGTCCGCATGGATCGAAACGACGGCGTCGGCGCCCGCCCCGTTGGCGAGATCCACCCGCTGGTCGATGCAGGGCCCCCACCCCGCGTCGTCGGTCCGGGTCAGCAGTACCCGCACCCCCCGTCCGGACAACACCGGTGCCACCCGTTGGGCGACGTCGAGGTTGTAGGCCGACTCGGTGTAGCCCGAGGTGCTGGTCGTGCCCGTCGTGTCGCACGGCTTCTGTCCGGTTGGCACGGTGATGATGCGGCCGATCTCGGCGGTGTGCCGCCAGTTCTGCCCGTTGTGGCCGGGGTCGATGACCACGGTGCGGGTCGTGCCGGGCGTTGGTGGCGCAGAGGGCGTGACGGGTGTCGCGGGCGCCGGGGCCGAGGCGGGCGCCGGCGCGGTGCCGGCCAGTGCGCTCGCCGCGGGCCGGTGGTCGCCGCGAGTGGCAACCACGACCGTCGCGACCGCCAGTAGGGCGGCGACAGCGGCGGCCAGCGACCAGGCCGCCCCTGGCTTCATGGGCCGGGCTTCACGACGTGCCGGAGGCCGGACCGGCGGTGCCGACCGAGGAGTACATCTCGCCGAGCGCGCTCTGGAGGTGGTCCAGCGCCTGGCCCTCGGCGGTGAGGGCAGCGTCAAGCCCGCTGAAGCTGCCGCTGCCGATGGCCGTGACCTCCGCCTGCAGGCCGGCGGCCAGCCCGCCCATCGCACTGCGGATGTGCCCGTCGGCGGTCTTCAGCGAGTCCGGCAGGACCAGGTCGGAGATCTTCTGCCCGGCGGCCGTGAGGGCCGAGATGGCCTGCTCGTCGTCGGCGCGGGCAGCGGCGGCGGTGCTTGCGTTGCCCGACTCCTGGTAGGCGGCCAGGGCGGGGGCGAGCGCGTCCCGGACGCCCCGCATGTAGATGCCGACCTGCTCCTCGACCTGGAGCGCCTTGGCGTCGGTGGCGAGTGCTCCCTGGACGGAGGCGAGCTGCGCCCGCGTGGCCCGGAGCGACGAGCGGACCGACGTCAGCTTCCCGCTGGCACCGGTGTAGGCGATCGCCAGCGCCACGACACCAACAAGCAGCACGGCGATGACCACCAGGCCCGCAACCTGCAGCATCGCCGGCACACCCAGGCGCAAACGAGCCGGCGCGGGCCGAAAGGGTGTGGGCGCGTAGGGGGGCGCGGCGTACTTGGTGGGGCCCCCACCGTACGGCGACCCCCCCGACCACTGTCCCATCGCTGCCTCCCCTTTCGCGGGTACGACATCGTCGCACACGACCGGGCACCCGGGTTTCCTCTCCGGGGGCTGCTACTCCCCCCTGGACCCCCCTGTCACATCGAGGATGTCGTCGAGCTTCAGGATCTCCGCCGTCGTGACGGTGCCGGCGTAGGCAGCCCCGTCGAGGACCGGCAGGAGGTCGACGTCGACCTGCTCCATCAGCACCAGGGCGTCCCGCACGCGCCAGCCGAGCTGGGCCGTGGGAAAGTCCGTCCGCATGAGGGCCGACACCGCGGTCGTCGCCCACTCCTCCCTGGGCGTGTCCCGCAGTTCCTCCACCCGGATCATGCCGAGGTAGCGGCCCTCTTCGACCACGGCGACGGCGTGCTCCCGCCGGCCGACGGCGTGCCGGCTGAAGAACTCGTCGAGGGATCTCCCGGGCGGGGTGGTCGGGGCATCCCGCCGGAGCACGCTCGACAGGGGGAGTCGGAAGCGGCGCTCGAGATGGCCGGTCTGCATCGACACCTGGTACGACGATGCGGAGGCCGAGCCCATGAACAACTGGGAGACCACGGCGGCGATCAGTCCCGGGACGATGAAGCCGGGCCGGCCGCTCGCCTCGGCGGCGAACATCACTGCCGCGAGCGGCACCCGGTAGCCGGCGCCGAGAAAGGCCGAAACGCCGACGAGGGGGAAAAAGTTGCTGCCGGACGACGATGTGCGGAACAGGCCCCCGAGGGCCCGACCCGCCAGAGCCCCCTCGATGACCAGTGGGATGAACAGCCCGCTGACCCCGCCGCCCGCGACCGTGAGGACCGTGGCAGCGGCCCGCAACAGCAGCAGGGCCACGACCAGCAGCACGGCGCGGTGGGGGTTGAACGCCCATTCCAGGTTGTCGTAGCCCGGGCCCAGGGTGAGGGCGGACCCGTACAGGGCGTAGGAGAGGGCGGCGAGCCCGCCCAGCCCGGCACCCGCCGCGACGGCCCGCACCCAGGCCTTGACGCGGGTGAGGTGCTTCGCCCAGGCCAGCGCCCGGGTGAAGAAACGGGCCCCGACCCCGCAGGCGACGCCGAGCACGACCGCCCCCGCGAGGTCCCGGAGATCGAACGGCGGGGAGCCGCTGACCGGGATCAGGGGCGCCGTCCCGAAGAAGGACACGAACACGATGTAGCCCGTGGCGGCCGCGATGCCGGCGGGGAGCAGCATGCGGCGGGCGATGTCGTCCTGGTAGGGGACCTCGAGGGCGAACACCAGCCCGGTGGCCGGCGCCCGGAAGATCGCCGCCACGCCGGCGGCCGCCCCGGCCACGAGGAGCACCTTGGCGTCGTCGCGCGAGAACATCCGGCTGAAGCGCGCGTGCAGGACCGACCCCACGCTGGCGCCGAGGTAGATTGACGGGCCTTCGTACCCCCCCGCCCCGCCGAAGCCGAGCGTGGCGATGCTGGCGAGGATCCGCCCGGGCAGCGGCCGCAGGTCGAGGCGCCGCCCGGGCTCGTGGAAGCTCTTCACGTACTCCTCGGCGGTCGCCGGGGAGGCGCCGCGGGCGAGCCACCGCATCGCGCCGGCTGCCAGGAGCAGCCCGACCAGCGGGCCCAGGACCTGCGCGGCGGGAGGCTGGCGACGGAGCCGCTCGAAGAGCTGGTCACGAGCGACCCATTCGAAGCCGGCCACGGCGAGGCCGGTGAGGGCACCGGTGAGCCCGGCCATCAGCAGCACCTGGCGGGTGCGCCGGCCGAGGGCCACAAGTTGGTCCCGCCGGCGCCCCGATCCCTCGGCGAGCGCGCTGGCGAGGCGGTCCCGGGCAGCCCTGGCACTGGAGCCTCTCCCACTGGAGCCTCTCCCACCGCCGGGCTCGGCCGGTGGGCCCACGGCGCTCACGTCTCCCATCCGAGCGACCAGGCCTGGTCGGGGACCTCGCCAGCGGCAGCCCCGAGGTCGTTGAGTGCCTGGACGACGTTGGCCCGGCGAACCGGTGGGACCGCCGCGACGAGGGTGGCGATCTCACGGCGCCGGGCCTGGGTGACGGCGTCGACCGCAGCCCGCCCGGCCGGGGTGATCGTGAGGACGACCTGGCGGCGGTTGGCGTCGTCGGGGCGGCGGCCGACCAGGCCCTTGGCCTCCAGGCGGTCGCACAACCGGGTGACGGACGAGGGAGCCACGCCCAGCTCGGCGGCCAGTTCGGAGGGGAGTTGGGGTCCGCGCGAGGCGAGGACCACCAGCACCCGGTACTGGATCAACGTCACCCCCGAGGGTGTGGCGGCCAGCGACCGCGCCGCCACGGCGACGAGCGCCCGCGAGGCGAGGAGCACCGCGCTGATGAGCGACTCGTCTTCGACCACCGCCTGCCGTGCCAGCCCCCGGCCTTCCGTCCTTGGTGTCCCTCGAACAATTGTTGTTGAGAACAACTGTTGTCCCCAACAAGCGTACTCATCCGCAGAATTCACAGCAAGCCAACAGCAAGCTCAAAGGCAACCCTGGGCCCGCCACCCCACACTCAGGTAGGCAAGCAGAGGCGGAGTTCCCGCCCGACAGGCAACCTTCGAGTACCAAGGAGAACATTCATGGACAGCTACCCGCCGGGTCCCGAGCAGGACCCCACGCCGCAGCCGGTGCCTGCCCCCGCCTGGGCTGCCGGCGGCTACGGCCCCTATGGCTCGTACGGCCCCGTTGGCCCGCATGGCCCCGTTGGCCCGCATGGCCCCGTCGGCCCGTACAACGCCGAGGGCCCGTACGGCCCCATCCAGCCGCCGGCAGGGCCGAAGCGGAACCCCTTGGCCGTCGTCGCGGTCGTGGCGGCAGTCTTCGTTTCGTCAGTGTTCGGGTTCGGCCTGGCTTCCCGGCTCCACGCGGGGTCCGTGGCCGTCCCCTCGACCGCGGGTTCGTCCGCCGTCTCCGGATCCGACGCCTCGACGGCTGCGGGGGCTGCCACGTCGTCGCAGGCCTCGGCCGTCGCGGCGAAGGTCAACCCTGGGGTCGTCGACATCAACAGCGTGCTCGGCTACCAGAACGGGTCGGCCGCGGGGACGGGGATGGTCCTGACGTCCTCGGGGGAGATCCTGACGAACAACCATGTCGTCGCTGGCGCCACCAGCATCAGGGTCACCGTTGTCACGAGGGGCCGGACGTACGCGGCGAAGCTCGTCGGCACCGACCCCGCCGACGATGTGGCGGTCCTGCAGATCCAGGGGGCGTCCGGCCTCAAGACCATCAACACCGGCGACTCCTCGAGGGTGTCCGTGGGGACCGCCGTTGTCGCGCTCGGCAATGCCCTCGGGGCGGGTGGCACGCCCAGTGCCGTCGACGGCACCATCACCGCCCTGAACCAGACCATCACCGCCGGGGATGCCAGTGGTGGCGGCGCCGAGCAGCTCTCCGGCCTGATCGAGACCAATGCGGCCCTGCAGCCCGGCGACTCGGGCGGCCCGCTGGCCACGACGGACGGCAAGGTCATCGGCATGGACACGGCGGCGTCCGCCAACTACCGGTTCCAGGCCGCCAACGGCGTCTCCTTCGCCATCCCGATCAACACGGCCCTGTCGATCGCCAAGCAGATCGAGTCGGGCACGGCCCCCAGCGGCGGCACTATCGGCACCACGGGCTTCCTGGGGATCCAGGTCGCCACGAACCAGCAGGGCGCCGTCGTCGCGGGTGTCGAGCCGAACACCCCGGCCGAAGCGGCCGGGATCGCCGCCGGCGACACCATCACGACGGTGAACGGGACGAGCGTCGGCTCAGCCTCGGCGCTCACCACCATCCTGGCGGGACACCACCCCGGCGACAAGGTCACCGTCGGCTGGGTGGACGCCGCCGGGCAGGCCCACTCGGCGATGGTGACGCTGGGCACGGCTCCGGCGGCCTGACCGTCGCACCCCTATTGCGCATCCAGCCAGTCGGCGAGGTCGCGGTAGCTCACACACCGCACCTCCGGCCGGCGGCAGACGTCGTCGGCAAAGCGGGTCAGGGCGTTCTGGTAGGCGCCGTCATTCCATCGGGTGAAGTGGGCACCGATGCTGATGGGGGCACGGTTCGATTGGTAGGCCCGGTCGAAGTAGCCCATGAACGTGGCGTATGCCTGGGCCTCGATCTCCGGCTCCTTCGAGGGCACCACGTCCCTGGCCCTCGACTGGTTGACGTAGAGGTTGTAGTCCATCGACAGGACATGGACCTTGCGGCCCGCGAGGGGGACCGAGGCGAGGGGGAAGCTCCAGATCCCGTCCTTGCGCTCCGGCCACAGTCCCTCGCGCGCCGACTGGCTGGCGTCGTACCGGAACCCGTGCTGGGCCAGGACCGGGTAGAGGGTGTCGAAGCGTCCCTCGAGGCAGGGGGTGCGGGTGCCCACCACCTGGGGCAGTCCCAACGGGAGCGCGGCGGGAGGGGTCAGCGCGTTGTCGGCGCTGACGTTGGCGAGCAGCGCCGAGAACTGGTCGATCTCGGTCGCCCAGTCGGCCGCGGTCCACGACCCGACGCTGGCGGGCCTGGGCGCGCAGAAGTGCCCGTTGAAGTGGCTTGCGATCTCGTTGCCCTCCCGGTACCCGGCGGCGACCTGGCCGAGGAGGTCCCGGAGGTAGACGGCGGGGTCGTCGCCGATCGGGGTCGGCAGGTTGCCGATGTCCGAGACGCCGGCAGCGTGGCGGGGGCCGTGGTACGTGGCGGCGTGGGCGGGGGTCAGCAGGTAGACCCCACTGAGGAAGAAGGTGAAGTGGGCGTGGTCACGGATCGCAACCTCACGCCAGTGCTGCCAGAGGTCGACCGACCCCGCCCCGTCGAAGGACAGGACGACGAACTGCGGCGGGCGGCCCGCGGGGGTGACGCCGATCGATCCGGCCTCCGGGACGGCCGGGGGCTGCAGCGTGACGGTGACGGCGGAGGTCTGCACGGCATCGGTCGTGGCCGCCTCGGACTCGGTTGCGGCGGCCGGCGAGTCCCTGCCCACGACGACGGACGGTGCGAGCAGGACACAAGCAAGCCCCAGGACTGCCAGCACCGCGAGCAGCCACAGCCCGCGGGTGGGGGGACGGTTCGGGGTGACGGGCGGCATGGTCGAGGACGCCTCTTCCGACGTGCTGGGCTGGGTGGGGTTCTGGTCGATCCTATGCAACTTCAAGGACGCTCCTGGGGCCCGCCCGGTTGCGGTCGGTTGCCCGACGGGGGCCCATGGGCGGCCGGCATGCGGTACAACGAGACCTCAGCCGTCAGGCACGGCTCTCGGGCAGGGGTCCAGCGCCCGGACGAATGGCTCCGACATCGTCTGTTTGCATCATGGGCC
>DASPZW010000495.1:0-4932 GCA_035636055.1 Actinomycetota bacterium | reverse complement strand
GATTGTCCAGGAGGACAACGCCGAATGGCCAAGATTATCGCGTTCGACGAGGAAGCGCGCCGCGGCCTTGAGCGGGGCATGAACCAACTCGCCGATGCCGTGAAGGTGACGCTGGGCCCGAAGGGCCGCAACGTCGTACTGGAGAAGAAGTGGGGCGCGCCCACCATCACCAACGACGGTGTGAGCATCGCCAAGGAGATCGAGCTCGAGGACCCGTACGAGAAGATCGGTGCCGAGCTGGTCAAGGAGGTCGCCAAGAAGACCGACGACGTGGCCGGTGACGGTACCACGACGGCGACCGTCCTGGCCCAGGCGCTGGTCCGCGAGGGCCTGCGCAACGTCGCGGCAGGCGCCAACCCGATCGCCCTCAAGCGGGGCATCGAGCGGGCGGTCGAGGCCGTGGTCGCCTACATCCTCGGCGAGTCCAAGGAGATCGAGTCCAAGGACGAGATCGCCTACGTCGGCGCCATCTCCGCCAACAACGACATGGAGATCGGCGAGATCATCGCCGAGGCGTTCGACAAGGTCGGCAAGGACGGGGTCATCACCGTCGAGGAGTCCCAGACCTTCGGCCTCGAGCTGGAGCTCGTCGAGGGCATGCGTTTCGACAAGGGCTACATCTCGCCGTACTTCGTCACCGACCCCGAGCGCATGGAGGCGGTCCTCGACGACCCCTACGTCCTCATCGCCAACTCGAAGATCTCGGCAGTGAAGGATCTGCTGCCGATCCTCGAGAAGGTCATGCAGGCGGGCAAGCCGCTCCTGATCATCGCCGAGGACATCGAGGGCGAGGCACTCGCGACCCTCATCGTCAACAAGATCCGTGGCACCTTCCGCAGCGTCGCCGTCAAGGCGCCGGGCTTCGGTGACCGCCGGACGGCCATGCTGCAGGACATCGCCGTCCTGACCGGCGCCACCGTCATCTCGGAGCAGGTCGGCCTCAAGCTCGAGAACACCACCGTCAACCTTCTCGGCCAGGCCCGCAAGGTCATCGTGACCAAGGACGACACCACGATTGTCGAGGGTCAGGGTGACCCCGAGCAGGTCAAGGGCCGCGTCAACCAGATCCGTGCCGAGCTCGACAAGAGCGACTCGGACTACGACCGTGAGAAGCTGCAGGAGCGCCTCGCCAAGCTGGCCGGTGGCGTGGCCATCATCAAGGTCGGCGCGGCCACCGAGGTGGAGCTGAAGGAGAAGAAGCACCGCATCGAGGACGCCGTCCAGGCCACCAAGGCAGCCGTCGAGGAGGGCATCGTCCCCGGTGGTGGGGCAACGCTGCTCCTGTCGGCCTCGGCACTCGAGAAGCTGGAAGTGGACCTCGAGGGCGACGAGCGCTCGGGCATCGTCATCGTGCGCCGCTCGCTCGAGGCGCCGCTGAAGCAGATTGCAACCAACGCCGGCCTCGAGGGCGGCGTGGTGGTCGAGAAGGTGCGCCAACTGCCCAAGGGTCACGGCCTGAACGCCGCGACCGGCGAGTACGAGGACCTGATGAAGGCCGGGATCATCGACCCGGCCAAGGTGACCCGCTCGGCGCTGCAGAACGCCGCATCGATCGCGGCCCTCTTCCTCACGACCGAGGCGATCGTCGTCGAGAAGCCACAGAAGGAATCACCCGCAGCGCCCGGCGGGCACGGCGGAGACATGGACTTCTAACACCACAACCAACGCTGCACTCGAAGGCCGGTCCTCCCCCCCGGGGGCCGGCCTTCGTCGCGCGCAGGCCACGGGTTCATGCCAGGGCGCTCAGGCGACGGCGCTCCGGCGACGGCGCTCAGCGCAGCCCTTCGGCGAGGACTGCCAGCGTGCGGCCGGGTTCCCCCGAGAGGAGACCGGCCCCGTCAAGGCTGGCGATGGCCTTGTCCACGAGCGAGCCGATGGCGGCCGTGGCCGCATGCCGGGCCCCGGACGCCTCGACGGCCTCCCGGACGGCCGACAGATCGTCCGGGGTCGCATGGGGGTTGCCCCAGCGGGTCCGGAGGTCGTGGCGCCGCTGTGGGCCGGAGCGCGCCAGGGCGTCGGCGATGAGGGTGGTCGGTTTCCCGCGGCGAAGGTCGGACTCGGCGTCCTTGCCGGTCTGCTCCTGGTCGCCGAAGAGCCCGAGCACCTCGTCGCGCAGGAAGAACGCCTCCCCGAGCCCCGCCGCGTACCCCGCCAGGGCCTCCCCGACATCCGGTGAGGCGCCCGCCAGCGCCGCCCCGACGGCGATCGGGCCGTCGATGCTGTAGCCGGCGGTCTTGAGCCTCCCGATGCGGGCCGCCTCCTCTGTCCCCATCACCCCATCACCCGCCCGCCCGACCGACTCGCCGCCGGCATGCAGGATGTCGAGGTACTGCCCGGCGACCGCCCGCACCCGCATCTCCTCGAGGGGGACCATCGCCCGGGCCAGCGCCTCCTTGGGGAAGCCCGAGCGGGCGATCATGGCGTCGGACGCCACGAGGGCGAGATCGCCGGCGAGCACCGCCACCGAGACGCCGTACTCGTCGGCATCCTCGCTATGGCCCGCCGCCCTGCGCTCCTCCGCCAGGCGGCGGTGCAGGGCGAGCCGGCCCCGCCGGAGGAGGGCCTGGTCCATGACGTCGTCGTGGAGGATGGCGAAGGTGTGCAGGAGCTCCAGGCTGCCGGCCGCCGTCAGGATCTCCGGCCCGTGCGGGCCCCCGGCGGCCCGGTAGGCGAGATAGCAGAGGACCGGCCGGATTCGCTTGCCGCCGCCGGCCAGGACGTGCTCGATCATGTCCACGAGGGCGGCCGAGGAGGGGGCGAGCGCAACGATCCGTTCCCGCTGAGCTGTAAGGAAGGCGGCGATCGCCGCGTCGACCGACCGGCGCAGGGCGCTGGGGTCGAGGTCGTTGGGCATGCCCGGCGAGCCTAACAGCCGCGGCGGTGACCTTCCGGTCCGAGGCCGCCGCGGCACGGGGGCAGGCCGTTGGGATGCCGTCGCACCCGCTTTGAGACGCCGACCCAACTGCTTCGGGATGCCTCCGCATCGGCATCGGGATGCCGTCGCATCCAGAGGGCCCTTCTGCTACGATCCCGCCTCGTGATTGGGCACCCCAGGCGAACCGTCACCTCCTCCCCCGATAAGGCCGGACGTGGCCTTGCAGAGCGCCGGTTCGGCGCGCGGCGAGCGGGCTTCGTTGCCGGTGCGTTCGCGCTGGCATGCCTCCTCCTCACGGCCTGCTCCGGCGGTCCCCAGGACTCCCTCGCCCCGGCCGGCGACTACGCCCGCCGGGCCGACAACCTCTTCGGCAAGGTCTTCATCATCGTCGTCGTGGTGTTCGTGCTCGTCGAGGGCGCGATCGTCGTCTTCCTCTTCAAGTACCGGGAGCGGCCCGGGGGCAAGGATCCCGTCCAGTTGCACGGGCACTCGAAGGCCGAGGCGATCTGGACGATCATCCCGGCGGTCGTCCTCGCCGCCGTGGCCTTCCCGACCGTGAAGCTCATCTTCGACTTCGCCCGGGTGCCCCCGGCGGCAAACCGGGTCGACGTCTGCGTCACCGGGCACCAGTGGTGGTGGCAGTACGTGTACGCGACCAAGTGCCCGGCCGTCGGCGCCCCCGCCCCCGCGGACGCCGTCACCACGGCCAACGAGCTGCACATCCCCGTGGGCAGGCCCGTCTACATCACGCTGAACTCGGTGGACGTCATCCACTCCTTCTGGGCGCCGAAGCTGAACGGCAAGCAGGACGTGAACCCGGGCCACACCAACCACGTGACCATCGAGGCCGACACCCCGGGGACCTACTACGGCCAGTGCTCGCAGTTCTGCGGCCTGTCCCACGCCAACATGCGGCTTCGAGTGATCGCCGAGACCCAGGCCGATTACGACACGTGGGTGAGCGACCAGAAGCAACCGGCGCCAGCGCCAGCCGCCGGCACGCTCGCCGCTCAGGGGCTCGACCTCTTCCTCAACGGCCGTGACGGCAAGGGCAACTTCTCCTTCGGCACGAAGGCCTGCTCGAACTGCCACACCATCGGGGGCGTCTCACAAGCTCAGGGACTCGTCGGCCCCAACCTCACCCACGTCTACACCCGCCAGGCCTTCGCCGGCGACATCCTCGACATGAACGACGCCAACCTGCGGCTGTGGCTGGCCAACGCGCCCAAGGAGAAGCCGGGCTCCGACATGCCGAACTTCGGCCTGACGAGCCAGGAGATCGACGCGCTGCTGGCCTACCTGCAGACGCTGCGCTGACGAGAAGGGTACGCGAGGATGCAGAGGAACGGGACGGGCACGAATGAGGCCACAAATGAGGGCACAAGCGAGGGTATGAACGTGAAGGGGAACTGATGGCGACGGTCGTGGCACAGGGCGGGCTCATGCGCCGGCCGTCCGCCAAGAGCGGCATCGGGAGCTGGCTGACGACCGCCGACCACAAGCGGGTCGGCATCCTCTACGGCTACACGGCCTTCTTTTTCTTCCTGATCGGCGGCGTCGAGGCCCTGCTCATCCGGATGCAGCTCGCCCGCCCCAACGGCCACGTGCTCTCGGCCAACGAGTACAACACCCTGTTCACGATGCACGGCCTGACGATGATCTTCCTCGTCGTCATGCCGCTGTCTGCAGCCCTCTTCAACTACTTCGTGCCGATCATGATCGGTGCCCGGGACGTCGCCTTCCCCCGGCTGAACGCCTTCAGCTACTGGGTGTTCCTCGCCGGCGGCCTGTTCCTGTACTCCAGCTTCATCTTCGGCGGCGCCCCCAACGGCGGCTGGTTCGGCTACGCCCCGCTCACCACGCTGCAGTACTCACCGGGGCACGGCCTCACGTTCTACGCCCTCGGCCTCCAGATGCTGGGTATCGCCTCGATCGCCTCCGCCGCCAACTTCGTCACCACCATCCTCAACCTCCGGGCGCCGGGCATGACCCTCATGCGCATGCCGGTCTTCGTGTGGATGACCCTGGTGACCTCGTTCCTCCTGCTCTTCGCCATG
>DASPZW010000494.1:0-3834 GCA_035636055.1 Actinomycetota bacterium | reverse complement strand
GAAATCGTTGACCGGGCCGCCGGTCCAGCCCGGCCGCCCAGCGGTGCTGAGATTGACCGCCCCGCTACCATCCAGATTCACCTCGTAGATCCCGTAGGCACCGCCACGGTCGCTTGCTATCACGATGTGCTGCCCATCGGGCCACCACCCTGGGGTCGTGTCCACGGAGGCGGAGTTGGTGATCCTCGTCTCCGACCCGTCGGCGTTGCGGACGTAGATCTCGTTGTTGCCGTCGCGATCGTTGACGAAGGCGATCCTCTTGCTATCGGGCGACCATGCCGGGAGGGAATCGACGGCGGGGTTGTGGGTCACCCGAGCCTGCGACAGACCGTTGGTGGCCATGGTGTAGATCTCGCTGTTGCCGTCGCGGGTGGTGACGAAGGCGATCGTCTGCCCGTCGGGCGACCAGCTTGGGTGGCTGTCATCGAATGAGTTGTTGCTGATGCGGACCTGCCCGGTGCCGTTGGCGTTCATGACGTAGATCTGCGAGTTCCCGTCTCGGTAGGAGACGAAGGCGATGCGCTGACCGTCCGGCGACCACGTGGGGTAGTCGTCAATGGCAGGGTTGGTGGTGAGGCGAGCCAGCCCCGACCCATCGGCGTTCACGACGTAGATCTCGCTGTTGCCGTCACGGTCGCTCGAGAACGCGACACGCCGGCCGTCCGGCGACATTGCGGGTGAGCTGTCGTTCGCGCCGCTGGGGGTCGGCCGGGCCTGCCCCGACCCGTCGGCGTTCATGGTGTAGATCTGGTTGTGGCCGTCGCGGGTGCTCCGGAAGGCGATCTTGCCGAGGGACAGGTAGAGCGTCACGGACGAGCCCTTGGCCGCCGAGGAGCCGGCGGGGGGGTCTGTGCGCGTGACCTGGCCCTTGGGCAGCGAGCCGTTGGCCTCCCACGCCACCGTGGCCGGGAAGCCGGCGGCCGCCAGCTTGGACGCGGCGGTGTTCAGGTCGGAGCCGGCCACACCAGGGACCGGAATGCCCGAGGGTCCGCCGCCGCCCGGCGGGGGAGGCCCGGCGGAGATGACCAGCGTCACCGTCGATCCCTTGGCCGCCTGGGTACCGCCCGCGGGGTTGGTGCGGATCACCGTGCCCGGCCCGGCGGGATTGGGTTCCGTCGCCGTGGCGACCTGGAATCCGGCCGCGGACACCTTGCCCGACGCCGTCGCCTGGTCCTGCCCTGCGACGCTGGGGACGGTGATCGTCCCGGGGCCGCCGCCACCTCCGCCACCGTTGCCCGCTCCCGGCCCGGTCGAGACGTACATGTTGACGATGGAGCCCTTCTGGGCCGACGACCCGCCGGCAGGGTCGGTCCGCGTCACGTTGCCGGAGCGCACCGAGCTTGCCTCGGTCAGCGGGGTGACGGCGAAACCCGCCGCCCGCAGCTTGGCAGTCGCGGCTACCGGTCCCAGGCCGGCCACGACCGGGATCGGCACAGGGGGAGGACCGGTGGAGATATGGAGTTGCACGGCCGACCCCCTCTTGACGGGAGTGTTCGCCGGAGGATCGGTTCCAATCACGGTTCCGGCCGGCACGGTGTCGTTCGGCTCGGAGACCTCGTTGACCACCAGCCCCGCCTGGCCGAGTTGGAGCTTGGCGTTCGCCACGTCGAGGTTGGCGAGGCCGGGGATGGAAACCAGCTTCGGGCCGGCAGAGATCCACACCGTCACCCCCGTGTGGGTCTTGCGGAGCGATCCGGCGTTGGGGTCGGTGCGGATCACCTGGCCGGGGGCCACGGTGTCGCTGTCCTCGCTCTGGCGTGTCACCACGAAGCTCGACTTCTGCAGCCGGGCGACCGCGGCGTCGACCGGGCGGCCGACGACGTTGGGCACCGTGGTCGTCAGCAGGAGGAAGGCGATGAGCATGGCGAGCAACGGCACGAGCGCCATGAGGATCCGGGGGACCACCTTCGGCACAAGGGCGAGCTGCGTCATGCCCCCGGGAAGGGCTACGTCCGGCGATCCGGCCGCGGTACCGCTGACCTGGAAGGCGTTGTCCAGGGGCGGGCTGGACAGGTTCCAGCCCCTGGCGACAGCGACGAGTTGGGCAGTCCCGCTCTGGCCCGGATCGAGAGCGAGCACCGCCGGCGCGGCGTCGCGGTGGCGACCGAGGGCCCAGGTGACGAACCTGCTCCAGAGGGACCGGTGCTGGCCGGCGCCCAGGATGCGCAGCGACAGGGCTTCCCCGGGGTCTTCTGCTTCCAGGTGCACGGAGACCAGGGCGTTGCCCAGGTTCTCCACGGTCACCTGCTGGAGCGCAGCACGCCGCCCCTGGAGCTTCGGGGGATGAAGGTGGCCGGTCAGGATGGAGAACGGGGCGACATCCACCGCCACCTCCGCCCGGTCCGCGACCGCCGGGTCCTCCTTCGATGTGGCGATGACCTCGAACGTCGTGACGCCCGCTCGGGTCTCGGGCGTGCGGGGAGGCCGGAACGTGAGCTGCGCGCCGGCGGTCTCTCCCGGGTAGATGTTGAGGGCCTCCGGGTCGGCCGAGGCCCAGGACCCTGGACCCACCACGCTCAGCACGACCCGGTCGACGATGCTGCCCGCGTTGCGGACCCGGATCTCGCAGCGGCCCTCGCCGCCGGGATCCACGGCGAGCTGGCCGGGCGAGACGACGATCGACAGGGCAACCGTCCTCCCGGAGACCTCGTGCTCAGGAACGGCCGCAGGAGGTTCCGGAATCGCTACCGGCGCCGGTGGTGCCGGCGGGTCCGGCTCGGGGGCTGGCTTGGTCGTGACCGGGGCCGTGGCGGACGTGCCCTCCCACTCGAGGAAGCTCCCGCAGCTTCCGCAGAAGGCGGCCCCCTCCTCGTTGGAGGCCCCGCACTGGGCGCACGTGCTGCCTTGCCCCGGGGCCCTGAGCGGACCCGGGCGGACCTCCTCCACCTTGCCGTTCAGCATCACGCGCCTCCCAGCCTTAAGAGCGCGAGGGTTCTCCCGCACGGGAGTGAGAGCATCGGGCGTCGCTCCTGATACAGCGGACGCTCAGGAGATTCCGGGCGAGAGGCCGGCGGCTATGGGGTTGTTGTCTTCAGGAAGCCCGAGAACAGCACAGAGGGCGAGCAGGCCCGGCCCGGGGCGGGGGGTGTGGCCTGGGACCCGTTGTTGGCCGGGCAGGCCACCCGTAGCTGGAGCTTCTGGTTGCCGGTGAGCACCGGCGGCGACACGAAGTGGTAGTCGAGGTCCCGGAAGTTGTCCAGGTTCTCGACGAGCAGGGTCGTGGTCGTGGAGCCGTCGACCACCTCGACGGACATGGTGCCGCTGTCTCCCAGGGGATTCTCCAGCAGGATGTCGGCCACCGAGAGCGTGTCGTTCGGCCCAACGGTGTAGCTGTCGGTCTTGGTCTGGTTGGCTGGGAGCGCCACGCCCGGGTTCGGGAGGCGCCGGTGGAACGGGTCGCCGGCTGCGGTCGCACCCACGACGGACGCGGCCACCGAGGGGGTGGCGACCGGGTGGCCGACCAGCGGTGTGATGGCGTCGTTGAGTGCCTTCTGGCCCCCGGCGAGATTGGCGATCTTGGCGTCCTGCGCCGCGAGCGGTGCCTTCACGGCGTCCTTGGCAGCGGACTTGATCGCCGGCTTCAGCAGGGTCAGCCACAGGATGGCGGCGAGTGCCAGGAGCGCCAGCAGCGCGAGCAGGGCCTTCATCAGCCACGGGGGCAGGATGGCTTCCTGCAGCATCACGCCGTCGACGGCCAGCGGGGGAGCGGACTGCGGCTTCACGAGCACCTGGAAGGGGTGCGTCTTGGGCGGGCCCTTCAGGAAGCGCTTCGCCGGGCGCACCGAGAGCTTCGCGAAGGTGGCGGTGTTGGGCTCGGTCACCAACGCCGGCGTC
>DASPZW010000493.1:0-15969 GCA_035636055.1 Actinomycetota bacterium | reverse complement strand
ATCAGCATGGGACCCTACGTCAGAGTCCACTCCCGCGAATGAGAATGCTGGTGCGTTCAGGCGTGTTTCACCCAAGTTCGGCGGGTCCCCGCCCCCCGCCCGACAGGACGGCCTCCTGCTCGTCGAGGATCGACTTCATGCGGGCGAGCTGCTCGGCAATCCGCTCGGGCGCCGTGCCGCCGTGGGAGCGGCGGGCCTCGGCGCAGCGACGGGGATCCAAGCGCTCGAGCGCCGACGGCTTGAACGCCGGGTGGGCCGCCACCAGGTCCTCGGTCGTGGCGCTCGTCAGCTCACGGCCCTCGGCCCCCAGGCGGCCCACCAGGGCCCCCACCGCGTGGTGAGCCTCCCGGAATGGCACGCCGGCGGCGACGAGCCACTCGGCAAGATCGGTGGCGGCGCTGGCCGTGCCGACCGACGCGCTCAGGCGCTCGGCATCGAAGGAGGTGGTCGAGACAAGGCCGGCCAGGGCCGCCAGGGCGGCGGTCAGGGTGTCGGCGGTGTCGAAGACCGCTTCCTTGTCCTCCTGGAGGTCCTTGTCGTACGCCAGCGGCAGGCCCTTCATGACGCCCAGCACGTGCACGAGGTTCGCCGTCAGCCTCGCGGCCTTCGCCCTCGCCAGTTCCGCGACGTCGGGGTTCTTCTTCTGCGGCATGATGCTGGAGCCCTGGGCGTAGGCGTCGTCGAGGACGGCGAAGCCGAACTCGCTCGTCGTCCACAGCACGATCTCCTCGCCCAGGCGGGAGAGGTGGACGCCGAGGATCGCGCCGGCCGCCAGGAACTCCAGGGCGAAGTCACGGTCCGACACCGCATCGGCGGCGTTGTCGAAGACGGCCCCGAAGCCGAGGTCGGCCGCCGTGGCCACCGGATCGAGCGGTAACGAGGTCCCGGCGAACGCCGCGGCCCCCAGGGGCGACACGTCCGCGGCCCGGCGCACACAAAGCATCCGGTCGAAGTCCCTGGCCAGCGAGAAGGCATGGGCCAGCAGGTGGTGGGCGAACAGGATCGGCTGCGCCCGCTGCAGGTGCGTGTAGCCGGGGGCGAGCGTGTCCCGATGGGCCTCCGCCTGGCCCGCCAGCGCCGCTTGTAAAGCATGAATGCCACCAGCGACCCGAACCGCAGCCGCCTTCACCCAGAGGCGGAGGTCCGTGGCGACGAGGTCGTTGCGGGAGCGCCCGGCATGGATCTTGGCCCCGGTGTCACCGAGGCGGTCGGTGACGAAGCGCTCGACCGCGGAGTGGATGTCCTCGTCGGCGGCGTCGAACACGAACGTCCCCGCATCGAACGATGCCGCCGCCGAGGCAAGCGCCCCCTCGATGGCGGCCCGCTCCTCGGGTACGAGGATGCCCGCCCGTTCAAGGGTGCGGGCATGGGCGGCCGTCGCAGCGAGGTCCTCCCGCCACATCCGCCGGTCGAACCCAAGGGAGTTGCCGAACGCCTGCATCTCGGGAGCGGGCGGGCGGGAGAACCTGCCCGCCCACAGGGGCAAGTCCGGGGTCACTCCGGCGGGTGGGCGCGCGCCCAGGTCTTGAGCCGCAGCCCCCACAGCTTGACGAAGCCCTCCGCGGCGGTGTGCTCGAAGGCGTCCCCCTTGTCGTAGGTGGCGAGCGAGACGTCGTAGAGCGACCCCGCCGCCTGCCGCCCTACCACCCGGGCCGAGCCGGGCTCGAGCTTCACCTTGACCCTGCCGTTGACGTAGCGCTGCGTCGAGGCGTTGAAGGCGTCGAGCGCCTCCCGCAGGGGCGAGAACCAGAGGCCCTCGTAGACCAGCTCGCCGTAGCGCACCTCGAGGTCCCGCTTGGCCCGGAGGAGGTCCCGCTCCAGGGTGAGCTCCTCCAGGTCGATGTGGGCCATGATGAGCACCGTCGCGGCCGGCACCTCGTAGACCTCGCGGGACTTGATCCCGACCACGCGGTCCTCGATCATGTCCATCCGCCCGACGCCGAAGCTGCCGGCCCGCTGGTCGAGTCGCCGGACGATCTCTGCGAAGGCGAGCACCTCGCCGTCGATGCTCACCGGCACGCCGTTCTCGAAGGCGATCTCGACGTAGTCGGGGTCGGTGGGTGCCTTCACCGGATCGACGGTGCGCTCCCAGACGTCCTCGGGCGCCTCCACCATCGGGTCCTCCAGGGCGCCGCACTCGACGGCCCGGCCCCAGAGGTTCTCGTCGATCGAGTACAGGGGGGCCGCGGCCGAGGCGCGCACGGGCAGCCCGCGGGCCAACCCGTAGGCGGCGGTCTCCTCCCGGTTCATGCCCCAGTCCCGCACGGGGGCAAGCACCCTGAGGTCGGGCGCCAGCGCCCCGAGGGAGACCTCGAAGCGCACCTGGTCGTTGCCCTTCCCCGTGCAGCCGTGGGCGACGTACGCGGCGTCGAACCGCCGGGCGGCACGCACGAGGTGGTCGCAGATCAGCGGCCGCGACAGGCCCGACACCAGGGGGTACTTGCCCTGGTAGCGGGCATTGGCCTGCAGCGAGGGCTTCAGGTACCGCTCGGCGTACTCGTCGCGGGCGTCCACCACGACGGCGTCGATCGCCCCGGCCGCGAGCGCCCGCTCCCGCAGGGCGTCGGGATCGCCGCCCTGGCCCACGTCTGCTGCGACCGCCACCACCTCCAACCCCTGCGTCTCGACCAGCCACGCCACCGCGACCGTCGTGTCGAGCCCACCTGAATACGCCAGCACCACTCGTTCGCTCACCGCTTTCCCCCTCTGCTGTTCAGTTGTTTGGTTTCGAGGCCCGCCAACTGGCGCAGCCGCAGTTCCACCGTCCGGCCCCGAGCGCCCTCCTTGCAGACCACGAGGATCGTGTCGTCGCCCGCCAGCGTGCCCGCAACGCCGTCCACGCCGGCCTTGTCGATGGCCGAGGACACCATCCCCGCGTACCCGGGCGGCGTGTGGACGACGACGATGTTGCCCGAGGTCTCGACGTCGCCGACCGAGCTGCCGAGCAGCCGCCGGAGCGACTCCCCGCCGGGCCCCGGCACCGAGCCGGGCTCGGTGCCGGGGCCCAGCGCGTAGACCACGTGCCCGTTGCGCCGCACCTTGTAGGCGCCGAGCTCCTCGAGGTCCCGGGAGACGGTCGCCTGCGTCGCCGGCTGCCCCGTTGCAGCCAGGAGCTCGACCAGCTCCTGCTGGCTCGTGACCGCCCCCTGCGCCAAGAGCTTCGCGATGCGGCGCTGGCGCTCGGCCTTCAGTCCCACGCTCACAGGAGCACCCAGTCCAGCACGGCCTTGGCGGTGTGCAGGCGGTTCTCTGCCTGGTCCCAGACCGCGGAGGCGGGACCGTCGATCACCTCGGCGTCGATCTCCTCGCCACGGTGCGCCGGGAGGCAGTGCATGGCGATGGCCCCCGGGGCGGCATGCCGCATGATCCCCGTCGTCACGCCGAAGCCCTGGAACCGCCGCAGGCGGGCCTCCCGCTCCTTCTCCCACCCCATGCTGGTCCAGACGTCGGTGTAGAGGACGTCGGCGCCGGTTGCTGCGGCGACCGGGTCGTTGGAGACGGAGATGGCGGTACCGGTCTCCTCGCCGATCGCCGTCGCCCGAGCGACCACACCCTCGTCGGGTTCGTGGCCGACCGGTGCGGCAACGTCCACTCGGGCAAGCCCGGCCAAGGCCCCGGCGAGCAGGAGGGAGTGGCATACGTTGTTGCCATCGCCGAGGTAGCACAGCGCCACCCGGGACAGGTCCTCGAACCGCTCCCCGATCGTCATCATGTCGGCCAAGGCCTGGCAGGGATGCTCCTGGTCGGAGAGGGCGTTGACCACGGGGATGCTGGCGGCGCCGGCAAGCTCGGCGAGGCGCTCCTGCCCGAAGGTCCGGATGACGATGGCGTCGCAGAAGCGCGAGAGGACGCGGGCCGTGTCCGGGATGGTCTCGCCCCGGCCGAGCTGCACCTCGTCGGTCTTCAGCACGACGGGATGGGCCCCCATCTCGCTGATCGCGACCTCGAACGAGACCCGGGTGCGGGTGGACGGCTTCTCGAAGATCATGGCCACCGAACGGCCCTCCAGGGTGCGCGGGTGTTCGCGGCGGCCCTTCTTGAGCTCGACGGCGCGCCGGATCATCGACGCCTGCTCGGCAACGGTGAGGTCGTCCGACGAGAGGAAGTGGCGCGTCATCCCGCACTCGATTCGAGGCTCCGGAACACCTTGGCGAGGATGTCGACGGCCTCGTCACACTCCGCCTCGCCGACGATGAGGGGCGGGCAGAACCTGAGCACCGACGGGCCGACGTCGTTGACGAGCAGCCCCTGCGAAAGGGCCGCCGTCGCCACGTCCCGGGCGGAGGCCGATCCGAGCTGCAGCGCGACGAGCAGGCCCTTGCCCCGCACCGCCACCGGGAGCGCGTGGCTGTCGACCAGGGAGGCCAGGCCCTCACGGAGGTACTCGCCGACCTTGCGCGCGCGCTCGACCAGGCCGTCGCGCTCGATGGTCTCCAGGACAGCCAGCGCGGCGGCGCACACGACCGGCCCCCCGCCGATGGTCGTGGCGTGGTCGCCGGGGCCGAACGCCGTTGCCAGCTCGCCCCGGGCGACGCAGGCGCCGATGGGCAGCCCGTTGCCGAGGGCCTTGGCGAGCGAGATCACGTCGGGGACCGCGCGGTCCCCGAACGCCTGGAAGCCGAACCACTCCCCCGTGCGGCCGAGCCCGGTCTGGACCTCGTCGAGCACCAGCGCAAGCCCGCGGGCGTCGCAGACGGACCGCACCGCCGGGAGGTAGCCATCGCCGGGGACGACGACGCCGCCCTCCCCCTGCACCGGCTCGAGCAGCACGGCCGACGTGGCGTCGCCGACCGCAGCCTCCAGGGCCCCGGCATCGTCGTAGGGGACATGCACGAACCCGGCGGGCACGGGCTGGAAGGCCTCCCACTTTGCTGGCTGCCCCGTGGCGGCGAGCGTCTGCATGGTCCTGCCGTGAAACGATCCCCACGCGGCGATGGTCTCGGGCCGGCCCGGCATCGCCTTGCGGACCAGCTTGAGGGCGCACTCGTTGGCCTCGGCCCCCGAGTTGGCGAAGAACACCCGCCCGTCCTCCCAGCCGAGCAGCCTGGTGAGGCGCTCGGCAAGCTCGGCCATTGGCTCGGTGTAGTACAGGTTCGAGGTGTGCAGGAGTCGCCCGGCCTGCCGCGTGACGGCCTCGGTCACCGCAGGATGGGCATGGCCCAGCGCCGTCACCGCGACGCCCGCGACGAAGTCCAGGTACGGCCGGCCGGTCTCGTCGTAGAGGTAGAAACCCCTGCCGCGGGCGAACGTCACCGGGTACCGCCGGTAGGTGGGCATCAGCACGCGGTCGGCCCGCGCCCGCTGGTGGGCGCTCACGGCAGCACCATCGTCCCGACCCCCGCCTCGGTGAAGACCTCGAGCAACAGGGCGTGGGCAACCCGGCCATCGAGGATGTGGGCCTGGGGAACTCCCGCCCGCATCGCCTCGATGACGGCGGCGATCTTCGGGATCATGCCCTCGGTGAGGACCCCCTCGTCCAGCAGCTTCTCCAATTGGCCCACCGTGGTCTCGGAGATGAGGCTGTCCCGGTCGCCGAGGTCGAGGTAGAGCCCCTCGATATTGGTGAGCAGCACGAGCTTTTGCGCCCCGACGGCCGCAGCGAGGGCCGAGGCCGCAAGGTCGGCGTTGATGTTGTAGGGACCGTCGGGCCCCGCCCCCACCGGCGCGACGACGGGGATCAGGTCCCGGCTGAGCGAGAAGTCAAGGACCGACGTGTCCACGTTCGCCACCTCGCCGACGAAGCCGAGGTCCTCGCCGAGCGGGCCCGCCGCCCGCCGGGTCGCAAGCAGCCCCCCCTCCTCACCCGACAGCCCGAAGGCGTGGGCGCCGTGGCGCTGCAGGGCGTGGACGAGGCGGGCGTTGATGTCCATGAGCACGCTGCGCACCACCGCGATCGTCTCGGCGTCCGTCACCCTCCGGCCGCCGACGAAGACGGGCTGGCGGCCGGTCGCCTTCATGGCGTCGGAGATCTGGCGCCCGCCCCCGTGGACCAGGATTGGGTGAAGGCCGACGAACCGCATCAGGGCGACGTCGCGGGCCAGCGAGTCCAGCATGCCCGGACGGTCGACGGTCTCGCCGCCCGCCTTCACGACCACCCGCTTGCCCGACCACTGCCGGATGTAGGGCAGCGCCTCGGTCAGCACCCTGGCCTTCGCCTGCGCCTCCGCATGCTCCCGCTGCAAGGGAGGCGAGTGGCTCACGGTTCGTACTCGGCGTTGATGTCGACGTAGCCATGCGAGAAGTCGGTCGTGAGGATCTCCCCGGTCGCGTCACCCAGCGCGAGGTCGCACTCGATAACAATCTCGTGGGCGGTGAGGCCCTCGTGGGCCTTGGCCGCGGCCTCGGCACCCACCACCTCGCCCCGGTCGAAGAGGGTCACGCCGCCCATGGCGATCGACAGCACGTCGAGGTCGAGGCCGACATCGGTCTTGCCCAGCGCCGCCGCCACCCGGCCCCAGTTCGCGTCCTCCCCGAACAGCGCGCACTTGACCAGCGGCGAGTCGGCCACCGATCGTGCCGCGCGCCGCGCCTCCGCGGCCGTCCTGGCCCCCCTCACGACCACGCGGACGAACTTCGTCGCACCCTCGCCGTCCTCGACGATCGCCCGGGCGAGGCTCCCGCAGACCCCCTGCAGCGCCGCCGCCACGTCGTCCGACGACGGGGTGATGCCCGAGGCGCCGTTCGCCAGCACAAGGACGGTGTCGTTGGTGCTGCACTCCCCGTCGACGGTGATGGCGTTGAACGAGTCGTTGACCGCGCCGGTCAGGGCGTGCTGCAGCAGGTCGGGAGGCACGACCGCATCGGTCGTGACGAAGGCCAGCATCGTCGCCATGTCCGGCGAGATCATCCCTGCCCCCTTGGCCATCCCGCCGAGGCGCCATCCGGATGGGTGGGACAGCGCCGCCGTCTTGCGACGGGTGTCGGTGGTGAGGATGGCGTCGGCGGCATCGAGGTCGTCGGTGCCCAGCCTCCCCGCTGCCTCGGCGATGCCCTTCGCCACGCGGTCCATCTGCAGGAAGTTGCCGATCTTGCCGGTCGAGCACACCAGCGCCTGCCGCGGGTCCACGCCGACGGCGGCTGCCGCCTCGGCGGCCATGGCCTCCGCATCCATCCGGCCCCGGGAGCCGGTGACCGCGTTGGCGCAGCCGGCGTTGGCCACGATGACCCGCGCCGAGCCACCGGCGATGCGCTCGCGCGTGACCTGGACTGGGGCGGCGGCGGCCCGGTGCACGGTGAAGACACCGGCGGCGGACGCCTCGGCGGCGGAAACGATCAGGGCCAGGTCGAGGCCCCCGGAGCGTTTGAGCCCGGCCGCCACGCCCGCCGCCCGGAACCCCGAGGCCGCGCACACGGCGCCGGGGATGGCGGTGAAGGAGCTCACGGCGCCAGCCCTGCGGTGTCAAGACCGGTGGTCTCCGGCAGGCCCAGCATCAGGTTGGCGTTCTGCACCGCCTGCCCGGCGGCCCCCTTGCCGAGGTTGTCGATGACGGCCATGGCGATGGCCCGGCCGGTACGGGCGTCGGCCCGGACCGCAAGCTCGGCCACGTTGGTGCCGGTCACCCGCCTTGTCTCCGGCAGCCCACCGGGCCCACCGGCATCAAGCACGCGGACAAAGGGCTCCTCCTTGTAGCGCGCCCGGAACACGTCCACGAGGTCCTCGGTCGAGGCGGGACCCGTCAGCCGCGCCGTGCAGGTGGCGAGGATGCCGCGCGTGACGGGCACGAGGTGGGGCACGAAGCTGACGGTGACCGTCGCACCGGCAGCGAGGGACAGCTCCTGCTCGATCTCGGCGATGTGCTTGTGGCCGGTCGGCGCGTAGGGCCGGAGGTTCTCGTTGACCGCCACGAAGTCGAAGCCCTCCCCCGTCGCCCGTCCGGCCCCGGACACGCCGGACTGGGCGTCGATGTGGATGCCCTCGGCAGACACGGCCCCCGCCGCCAGCAGCGGCGCCAGCGCCAGGATGGCGGCGGTGGGGTAACAGCCGGGATTGGCCACCCGCCGGGCGGCGGCGATGTCGGGGCGTCGCCACTCCGTGAGGCCGTACACCCAGTCGCCCAGTGCACCGGCGTGGGTGTGGTCCTGGCCGAACCACTCCAGGTACACCCCCGGGTCCCGGAGGCGGAAGTCCCCGCCGAGGTCGACGGCGTACGGGCCGTCCCAGGAGCCGAGCAGCTCCATGCTCTGGGTGTGCGGCAGGGAGGCGAAGACCAGGTCCGCCCCCGCTCCGAGCGCGTCCTCCGCCGAGACGAAGGATCCTTCGAACGAGCTCCACGGGTACCGGTCCCGGACCGGCGTCCCGACCTTGGACGAGGCCGCCGCGGCGACCAGCCCCATGCCCTGGTGCCGGGCCAGGATGCGCAGCAACTCGCCCCCGGCGAACCCGGAGGCTCCGAGGACGGCGACCCTGGTCGATGAAGAATAGTTATGCGTCACGGTGCATGAGCATACATGGCCGCGGGCGGGGCGCGCCACCGGCCCTCAGACGAGGTCGAGGAGACCCCGCAGGTCTGGGATCCGCCGGACGCCGTCCACCAGCGGCGGCGGGTCGGACGGCTCGCGCCACACGTGCACCGGAGGGATGCCGGCCAACCGGGCGCCCTCGACGTCGGCCTCCCACGAGTCCCCGACGAGCAGCGCCTCGCCGGGGCCGACGCCGGCGAGCTGGAGGGCGCTGTGGAAGATCAGCGGGTGCGGCTTGCGCACGCCGGCACGGGCGGACGTCACCGCCATGTCCACCAACTGCGTGAGCCCGGCCTCGTCGAGCACCCGGTCCAGGTCCCAGTCCCAATTCGAGCACACGGCGATGGTCACGCCCCGCCGCCGCAGCTCCGCGATCACGGAGGGCGCGGGGCCTGCAGCGGGTGCGTCAGCGTTCTCGGTCACTTCAACCACCATATCCGTGGTCCAGGTGACCCGGAAGCAACGGCAGGTCAGCGCCGCCAGCACGCCCAGGTCCTCGACCCACACGTTCAGCGTGTGCGCCCCGCGCCTGTCGCAGAACAGCCCCGACGGCTGGGGGGCGGCAACCGCCGGTGCCCCCGCGGGGCCGGGGCCACGAAGGTGCACCCGCCCGGGAGCGATTGCAGGTCGGCGGTCGAGGCCGTCGCCCAGAACCCCCAGCGCGTGTTGGTGACGTTGGAGAGCGGTCCGAGCACCGGCTGGTGGGAAAGGTCGAACAGCGGTCCGGCGAGCAGGGTCTGGAACAGGAACAGCACGGGCAGGAGCCCACGGCCCCCCCGTGTCAACGACGTGCAAACTGCACCCCGAGATAGTACGCCGGGGTGTGGGCGTCCCACCGGGGTGACGGCGCCATTGCGGCGATTTCGTTGCGGGGCGACCTTGGACCGGCTGCGTCGCTCCAGCTTCACCACGTTCTGTGGTCGCCCTCATACGTGGTGGCCAGGCCCCGGCGCATCTTTGGCTGTCTCACCGCGCCTGGCGCGGTCAAACAGCCGCACTTGGAGTCCGTGGCTTCTGCAAGGCACGTAAAACGGGTGTTATGGGAAAATGGCGAATCCGAACTGACCACGCAGAGTGCTCGACCTGCCCCATGGCTGCCCGCCGCTCGGGAATTCTCGTGTCAGAGAGTCCGCCCCGCCGCAAGACGGTACTGCTGGGGTCGTCCCGGATCCATGGTGGGTCCGGCCGAAGGAGTCGAGAGCCTCGCTCGAAAGTGCAACACCAACTTTACTGGCGCGTAATACGTTCGAAACAAACCGCGCGTAGATTACGGCCGGAGAGCACCTAGGGTTCCGCTCCCGGCGACGACGTCCGGGGGGCCTGGTCCGAGAGGTGCCAGCGCCTCGCCCACCAGCGAGTCGCTACACGGAGGGACAAAAGCCCGGGAGGCCCACGTGCGCCCCGGGCCTCCACGCTTTTCCGCCTCTCATTGGCCGGTTGGGGCAAGGAGCGAGCGTGAGAGATCTGTTCGTCGGCAAGACCGCCCTCGTCGTCATCGATATGCAGAAGGGTGGGCTCCTGCCCTACGAGGTCTCCGGCATCTCCCATATGGCCGGCTACACCGACCGTATCAACCGGGTGGTCACGCTGGTGGGCGCCTGCCACGCCGCCGGCATCCCGGTGATCTTCTTCCAGGAGATCCATCGCCGCGATCTCGTGGACTTCGGGCGGGAGCTGGACGGCGCCGAGAGCATCCACTGCCTCGACGGCGACCCCGGCACCGAACTCGTCGACGAGCTGCAGCCCGGCTCAAAGGACTACTTCATCCAGAAGCGCCGCTACTCGTGCTTCATCAACACCGACCTCGACATCCTCCTGCGTGGCCTGGGGGTCCAGACCCTGCTGCTCGTCGGCAACCTTACCGACGTCTGCGTCCACTACACCTTCGCCGACGCCCACCAGCGTGACTACCACGTCCGCGTCCTGGAGGACTGCGTCGGCGGCTCGAGCATCCCGGCCCATGAGGCGTCCCTCCGGGCCATGGAGTACTTGCAGAGCGGTGCCCGGCGGACCAGCGGCGAGGCCCTCGCCGCTATGCGGGAGGTCGTGCCCGCTTGATCGCGGCCGAGACCATCGAGGCCGAACGGACGCCCACGGCCCGGCCCCCGGTCCTTGCCGTGCGGGACCTCGCCGTCACCTTCCCCGGTCGGGTCAAGGCGCTGCGGGGCGTGACGCTCGACATCCGGCCTGGCGAGATCGTCGGCCTCGTCGGCGAGTCGGGCTCCGGCAAGAGCGTCCTCGCCCTCGCCGCCCTTGGGCTCCTGCCCCCCGCGGCACGCATGTCAGGGAGCGTCCTCCTCGACGGGCGGGAGATGGTCGCCGCCAGCGAGGAGGAGCGCCGCCTCGCCCGCCGCCGGTACGCGGGTGCCGTCTTCCAGGACCCGATGACCTCGCTCAACCCGACGATGAAGGTGGGCAGGCAGGTCGCCGAGGCGGCGGGATCCATGGACGCCGCCATCGAGGCGCTGGAGCGGGCGAGGGTGCCCGAACCCAGGCGCCGGGCCGGCCAGTTCCCCCATGAGCTGTCCGGCGGCCTCCGCCAGCGGGTGATGATCGCGATGGCGATCGCCGGCGGTCCCGACCTCGTCGTCGCCGACGAGCCCACCACGGCCCTGGACGTCACCGTCCAGGCCGAGATCCTGGCCCTGCTCATCCGCATCCGGGACGAGACCGGTTCCTCGATCCTTTTCGTGACCCACGACCTGGCCGTCGCCGCCGGGCTCGCCGACCGCATCGCCGTCCTCTACGGAGGGAGGCTCGCCGAGGTGGGGCCCGCGGCCGACGTGCTGCACCGCCCGTGCCACCCCTACACCGTGGCCCTCATGGCGGCCCGGCTGCGCGGCGACTCCCCCCGGGCCACCATGCTGCCGACCCTCGAAGGCGAACCCCCCGACCCGCGGGCGCACCCCCCCGGGTGCGCCTTCGCCCCTCGCTGCCCGCTGGCCGAGGGGGCCTGCGACGCCGCCCTGCCCGAGGCCGAGCCTGCCCCCACCCACCCTGGGCTGGTCGCCTGCCTGCATGCAGGGGAGGGCACCGGTGCCCGGCTCCGGGTACGCGAGGCACCCCGTCCCAGTGGGGACCCCGAGAGCGCGGCCACGCTCGACGGGGTCCCCTTGGGGCCTGACCCGGGGTCCGCCCGGGCCCCACATGGGGCCTCCCGCGGCTCCCACGGGGGCCCGGCACTCCTCCTCAGCGACATCACCAAGGCATTCGGCAAGGGCGACCGGCGCCGGGTGGTCGTGGACGGTCTCTGCCTCGAAGTCCCGGCCGGCGGCTCGCTGGCGCTCGTTGGGGAGAGCGGCTGCGGCAAGACCACGACGCTCCGCATGGCGGTGGGCCTGGAAACTCCGGACGGCGGGCAGATCCACGTCGGCCCCGGGGGCTCCCCGCAGCTCGTCTTCCAGGACGCCGGGGCGTCCCTGACGCCATGGCTCACCATCGGGGAGATGCTGCAGGAGCGCCTCCGGACGGGGGGCCTCGACGGCCCTGCCCGCAGGACCCGCTCCATCGAGGTCCTGCAGATGGTGGGCCTCCCCGCCGACATCGCCGGTCGCCGGCCGCGGCAGCTCTCGGGTGGGCAGCGCCAGCGCGTGGCCCTGGCCCGGGCGGTGGCGGTGCCGCCCGCCCTGCTCGCCTGTGACGAGCCGATCTCCGCCCTCGACGTCTCCCTCGCCGCCACGGTCCTCAACCTCCTGATGAACCTCCGCGCCGAGTTGGGGATGGCGATGCTGTTCGTCACCCACGACCTCGCCGCCGCCCGCTTCGTCGGCGACCGGGTCGCCGTGATGGCGGGCGGCAGGATCGTGGAGGAGGGGCCGTCCGAGGAGATCCTGACCAACCCGCAGCACCCGCACACGGCAAGCCTCGTCGCCGCCATCCCCACCTTCGAGCCCCCGTCGGGTGTGGCGTCGAAGATGGAGCTCGGCTGATGGGCGTTGCCGAGCCCATCGCGTTCGGCGGCTCGCTCCCGCTCCGGCGGCGGCTCCTGCCCCGGCTCGGGGTCGGGCGCCTGGAGACGGCCGGCCTGGCGGCACTGGCCCTCACCACGATCGGCGCCCTGGTGGTCCCGCTCATCGCACCCCACGCCCCGACCCTGCCCGTCGCCGCCGGGCCGCTCGTGAAGCCCTCCGCGGCGCACCTGCTCGGCACCGACGACCTGAGCCGGGACATCGCCTCCCGGGTCCTCTACGGCATCCGCTCCTCGTGGTTCTCGGCCATCGCCGTCATCGCAAGCGGGGTCCTGATCGGGGGGCTCATCGGCCTGGTCGCCGGCTTCAGGGGCGGGTGGCTCGACACCGTGCTCATGCGCACCACCGACCTCTTCCTCGCCCTGCCGGGACCCATCCTCGCCATCGCCATCGTCGCCTCCCTCGGCCCGTCCCTGGCGCACACGCTGCTGGCGGTCGGCATCGTCTGGTGGCCCTGGTACGCCCGCATCGTGCGCGGGGAGGTCCGGGCGGTGATGGTCCGGCCCCACATCGATGCGGCCCGGCTGGCCAAGATCGGCAGGATGCGCCTCGCCTTCCGCCACGCGCTCCCGGGCGCGCTGCCGGCCGTGCTCGTGACCGCCAGCCTCGACGTCGGCAACCTGGTGCTCACCCTGGCGGGCCTCGCCTTCATCGGCCTGGGGGCACCGCCGCCGGCGCCGGAGCTGGGGTCGATGGTCGCCCAGGGCCTGCCCTATTTCTTCGGCCAGCCCTGGGTCTGCCTTGCCCCGGCCGTGGCCATCTTCGTCCTCGCCTTCGCCGCCAACCTCGCAGGAGACGGGATCCGAGATCTGTTGCACCACACGTAGTTAAAGGGGGGCTTGTGAAAACAGGATCGTTGCGCCGTGTGTTCAGCCTGGTCGCCGTCGTGGCACTGCTGCTGAGCGCCTGTTCCAAGAAGTCGACGACCAGCGCCGCCTCGTCGCCGCCCGACACCAACGGCACGCTCAACCTCGCCTACCTGGCGGACATGTCCGTGCCCGACCCCGACGTCTTCTACGACATCGAAGGCAACACCGTCATCCTGTCGGCCTACGAGGGACTCGTCGACTACAAGCCCGACACCGTCACCATCGAGCCCAAGCTGGCAACCTCGTGGGACATCGCCCCCGACGGCCTCACCTATACCTTCCACCTGCGCAGCGGCGTCACGTTCCAGGACGGGACCCCGTTCAACGCCGCCGCGGTGAAGGCGTCGTTCCAGCGCCGGATCAGCGTCAACTCGGCCCCCGCCTACATGCTGGCCCAGGTCGCCGACATGCAGACCCCAGACCCCATGACCTTCGTCGTGAAGCTCCGCAGCGTCGTGACCCCCTTCATGGACTACATGGCGTCGAGTTGGGGGCCGAAGATCATGAGCCCCAAGGCCCTCACGGACAACGCCGGCAGCGACTTCGCCCAGACCTGGGCCAAGACAAACGCGGACGGGACCGGCCCCTTCAAGCTGACCGCCTTCAACCGTGGCCAGAACTACACCCTCACCCGCAACGACAGCTACTGGGGACCCAAGCCCAACTTCGCGACGGTCAACATCCGGATCATCCCGGACATGAACAGCCAGATCCTCCAGCTCAAGTCGGGGGGCTTGGACGTCATCCTGCACTCGTTCCCGATCGCGGAGCTGCCGACGGCCAAGGCGGACCCCAACCTGGCCATCAAGGACTTCTCGTCCTACCTGCAGTCGCTGCTGTACTTCAACACGTCCAAGGCGCCGTTCAACGACCTGGCGCTGCGCAAGGCAGTCGCCGGTGACATCGACCGGGACACGCTCGTGAACCAGATCTACGGCACCTATGCGCACCCCGCCGGCTCCCCGTACGCACCCGGGATCCTCGGCCAGTCGCTGGCCCCGATCGCCTATCCGACCTCCACGGTCAAAGCCCCCGCCGGGGCACCGGCGATCACCTTCGCCTACACATCCGACGAGTCGGGCATCCAGAGCCGCCTCGCCGGGCTGATCCAGCAGAAGCTCCAGGGCCAGGGCTTCCAGGTGACCCTCAAGGAGGTCACGAACCCCCAGGTCTACGGGTACGCCAGCACGCCGCAGACCCTGGCGCAGGCGCCCGACATCCTGCTCATGACCAACACCCCCGACGCCGCCCACCCCGACACCTGGGCCCGCATCCTCTGGGGCACCGGCGGGGGGCTGAACTTCCTGGGCTACACCAACCCCCAGGTGGACACGCTGCTCAACCAGGGGGCGGCGAGCACGGACAAGGCAGCGTCCGACCAGGCCTACGGCAAGGCCGGCCGGCTCCTCGTGGTCGACTACGGCATCCTTTTCCTCGCCGACACGCGCGATGTCATGGTCATGCGGAAGAATCTGACCAACGTGGAGCACGTGCCGAACTATCCGTGGGCCCTGCGGCTCGGCACGCTGGCGAGGTCGTAGGTGCTCAAGCTGATCCTGACCCGGCTGGCGGCGCTCGCCGTCATTCTGCTCGCGCTCTCCGCCATCGTCTTCGCCCTGGAGGCGTTGATCCCCGCCGACCCGGTGCGGGCGATGGTGGGGGCCTCGGCGACGAAGGAGGCCGTCGCCGCCAAGCGACACGAACTGGGCTTCGACCAGCCGCTGCCCGTGCAGTACGTGCGGTTCCTGGGCCGGGCGCTGGGCGGCAACCTTTCGCAGTCCCTGCACACCCGGCGGCCGGTGATGACCGACCTCCGCGCGTTCCTCCCGGCCACCCTCGAGCTAGCCGGGGCGGCTGCCATCATCGCCGCGGTCCTCGGCGGGTTCCTCGGTATCGTGACCGCACGGGGGAAGGGGACGGCGCCCCGCCTGCTGATGCTGGCCGGGGCCTCGGCGCCGCCGTTCCTGCTCGCCCTGGCGCTGTTGATGCTGTTCTATGCCAAGTGGCATGTCCTGCCCAGCTCGGGGCGCCTCTCCGCCAACCTCACGCCGCCGGGCGGCCCGACCGGCCTGCTCGTGGTGGATGGCCTGCTCCACGGCCGGTTCGACGTCGTGTCCGACGCGCTGTGGCACGTCGCGCTGCCCGCGTTCTGCCTGGCCCTCGGCCCGGCGGTGGCGCTGGGCCGCACGCTGCGGTCGTCCCTGCAGAGCGTCCTCACGCAGGACCACATCCGCACCGCCCGGGCCAAGGGCCTCAAGGAGCGCACGGTCCTGCTGCGCCACGCGCTGCGTTCGTCGCTCAACGCCCCGCTCACGATGGGGGGCCTCCAGGTCGGGTTGCTGCTCGCCGGTGTCGTCGTCATCGAGTCGGTCTTCGCCTGGCCGGGCGTCGGCCTCTACACCGTGCAGTCGATCTCCTCCACCGACTTCCCCGCCGTGGCCGGCGTGACGCTGATCCTCGGGGCGCTGTACGTGGTCATCAACGCCCTGGTCGACGTCGCCCAGGTCATCGCCGACCCGAGGCTGCGGGCGGCATGACCCCATGACCGCCAGGCGCCTGGTGCCGCTCACGCTCGGGTGGCAGGAGCTGGACCGCTCCATCGCCCTCGACGGCTACCCACCCGGGGAGGGCGACCGGATCCCGATTCCCGGCTGGGTGATCGAGCGGGACGT
>DASPZW010000492.1:0-3030 GCA_035636055.1 Actinomycetota bacterium | reverse complement strand
CGACAGCGAGTCCGGGAGGGCGACGACCGCCGGCTTGCCGTTGTCGGCGAAGTCCCGCATCGGCGGGTCGAGCGGCACCTGGCCGAGCAGCGGGGCAGCGAAGCGGTCGGCCAGCTCGCGGCCGCCGCCGGAGCCGAAGGGGTAGGTGCGCTCGCCGCAGGCGTCGCAGACGGCGTACGCCATGTTCTCGATGACGCCGCCCACCTTCATGCCCACCTTGCCGGCCATGTGCCCGGCCCGTTCCGCCACCCGCTCGGCCGCCATCTGCGGGGTCGTGACGAGGATCATGCGGGTGCCGGGAGCGAACTGGGCGAGTGAGATGGAGATGTCACCGGTCCCCGGCGGCATGTCGATGAGCAGGTACTCGGGCTCTTCCCAGTGGACGTCGGAGAGGAACTGCTGGAGGGCCTTGTGCAGCATCGGCCCTCGCCAGACCACCGGGTTGTCCTCGGGGACGAAGTTGCCGATCGAGATCATCTTGAAGCCGAAGGCCTCGGGCGGGATGATCAGCCGCTCGTCGACCACCGTGGGGCTCTCCCGCACCCCGAGCATCCGGGGGATCGAGAAGCCCCACACGTCGGCGTCAAGGAGGCCGACGGTGTGGCCACGTTTGGCGAGGGTCGCTGCGAGGTTGACCGTCGTGGTCGACTTGCCCACGCCGCCCTTGCCGCTGCCGATGGCGATGACCGTCGTCGGGGAGTCCCCGCGGGCCAGCGGTGCGACGTCGTTGTTCTGCTTCAGACCTCCAACGAGCGCCTTGCGCTCCTCTTCCGTCATCGCCCCGAGGTTGATCTGGACCTCGGCGATCTCAGGGAACCGGTCCTTCAGCTTGGCGGGAAGCACCTCCTGGAAGAACGACTTGAGCGGGCAGCCCGGGATGGTGAGGGCCAGGTCGACGATGACGCGAGCCCCCTGCAGGTCGATGCCACGGACCATGTTGAGTTCAACGATGCTCCGGTGGATTTCCGGGTCGTTGATCTCGGCGAGAACCGAGCGGATCTCTTCAATGGTTGGCATGCTCCCAGAGTAGCAGAGCCCTCCCCGGGATCGACCCTCCGTACGACCCGGTTGCGATTACGCTGGGAGTCCGTGTACAGCGCGCAGCTTCTCGACCGCTTCTACCACCCTCGCTGGGTCGGCAATGTCGCAGCGCCGGACGCGCCGGGGAGCGTTCCGGATGGGATGGCGGGCGTTCCGGGGAGCGTTCCGGGTGGGCGGGCCTGGGCGAGCGCCACCGAGGGCAACCCCACCTGCGGGGACGTCGTCCAGATCGACATCGAGGTTGCCGGCGGGATGATCGCCGTGGCGAGGTTCCGCACCCTGGGCTGCGCCGTTGCGATCGCCGCCTCGGATGCCCTCTGCGACCTCGCCACCGGCCAGACCGTGACGGCTGCCCAGTTCCTCCACGTCGACGAGGTCATCGCCGCCCTCGGCGGGATCCCGCCCCGGCGCGAAAGTTGCGCCTCGGCGCCGATGGCGGCGCTCCGATCCGCCCTTTTCAGTCTCAGCGCAGGGCGAGGCGGAGGGCGTAGAACAACGCGGGAGCCAGCAGCAACACCGCCTGGAGGGCGTTGAGAATCCCATCCGGGACATCGGAGCGATCCTCGTCCACGACCGTCCGGGGGCGATCCTGGGGGTGGATGAGGGACCAGGCCAGCGTGCCCAGAGCCAGCGCAGCGCCCGCCGGCAGGCCGATCTCGATCACGAGGCGCAGGCGGATCGGCAGGTCCAGGAGCGACAGCAGGGCTATGACGCCCAGCATTGAGCCGGCGACCCCGACGAGCGAGCCCATCATGGTCGGGGTCGGAGCGAGATGGGGAGCCAGGGCGGGGCTCCGCAGGTAGGTGTCCCCGAGCCACCGTCCGGCGTGGAAGCAGGCGGCGACCCCGACCAGCCCCAGGATCAGCCGGGCACCGCCGCCGAGACGGAGCAGGACCAGGTAGGCGGAGCAGAAGCCGACGTAGAGGGCGGTCAGGGCGAAGGCGGCAATCGACTCGAGGGCGGCCCGGGCCGGGCGGCCGAGCACCCACCGGGCGGCGGCGATGAAGATCAGGGCGGCGAGCCCGCCCGCGAGGCCCGGCTCGCGGAACCGGAATACGGCAAGCGGGAGCATCGCCGCCGCTGCTGCGTAGAGGGGTGGTGGGGCGTTGAGGCCCTCGGCCTCGAACTCCCTCGCCAGCGCCGCCGCGGCGAGGCCTGCGGCGACCGCCACCGCCACCGCCAACAGCCCCGCCCGGACCTGCGAGGCGACGAGGACGGCGAAGACCAGACCGGCGCCTGCCACGACGCGGGTCCGGAAGTCTGGTTGAGCGCCGCCCATGGACCCCTCTGGCGTCCTGTCGGGCCTGCCCTCAGACGAGGACTGCAAGCCCGTCCCGGATGAGCTCGATCTCCACCTCGGTGCGGTCGTCAAGGAACTCGCCGTCGAGATGGACCGAGAAGGGCCGGCCATCGGACGTGGCCCTGACCCGACCCAGGTCGTGCAGGTAGAGGACCTGCTTGTAGTGCACGTGGGAACCGCCCCACAGCGCCGACCAGGCGAGGCGGGGCACGTAGGACAGCGGGTAGTGGCGCATGGCGAGCAGGTCGAGGCCCTCCTCCAGCCGGGCTTCGGGGGCGAGGGTGACGGGCCAGTCGCCCACATAGCTGAGCTGGGAGGTGTTGGTGATGAGCGCGACGACGACCGCCTCGGTGACGTCGCCGGCGCTGAGCCGGATGCGGGCGTCCCGTCCCGACCGGTCCCGGATCGCCGCCCGGAAGGCGGACTCCAGGAGGTGGCGGCCGGGGAAGCGGGGGCCGCGGCGGTGCTCGGCGACGGCGTTGGGGCCGGGTGGGTCGGCGGCATCCTCGTTGGGGCGCTGGCCGGCGGCCTCGTTGGCGGTCTCGGAGGCGGCACCGTAGGTGGCCTCGGAGGCGGCGTCGTGCCGGACCTCCCTGGCGGTCTCGGAGGCGGCTGGGGGGCGGAGCCCGAGGCCGCAGGAGACGAGGAAGCAGCGGCCCTCGGTCCTGCCGACGCTGATCCGCCGTATC
>DASPZW010000491.1:0-2234 GCA_035636055.1 Actinomycetota bacterium | reverse complement strand
TTGCTGGTCTCCTTTCCTTTGCCTCCGGAGCCTTTCCGGAACAATTGCCACTGTGGGCTCCGGCCCTGGGAGTGGGCTCAGGCGGCACCCACAGCGTCGTCAGCGTTCGCTCATAGGTCGCTCAGAGCCACGAGCGCGCGTAGGCTTGCCCGGATGCCCGACGGGTATCAAACCCCCAAAAGCCCATCAAAGGAGAAGCCCATGGCAACCCAAGCCGAGGACGGCCGCGCCGGCGCGATCCCCGAGACCCACCGCGACATCCTGGAGAAGAAGGGGCTGGCCCACGTCGCAACCATCGGGCCCGGCGGCGAGCCGCAGTCGTCGCCGGTGTGGTTCGGCTGGGACGGCACGTCCCTCAAGTTCAGCCACCTGAAGTCCCGCCAGAAGTACCGCAACCTGGCGGCGGACCCGCGGGTGGCGGTGTCGATCACGGACCCGGACAACCCGTACCGCTACCTGGAGATCCGCGGGGAAGCCGAGATCGAGGACGACCCCGAGAAGCGCTACATCGACGAGATGGCCCAGAAGTACATGGGCCGTGACTACCCGGCGAACCAGCCGGGCGACGAGCGGATCATCGTCAAGGTCCGCCCCCAGCATGTGACGCAGATGGGGTGAGAGCTAAACTACGATGCTGAAAAGGTGTGGAAGTTATGGTACGTATAACAACCCTTTTTTACCATACCTCAACGACAGCCCTTAATCTTCGCCCTCTTCCTCGGGGATTGCGGCATGGAGGGTGGCGTGGCGGCCGATCAGGGCGTCGAGCTCGCCGGTGGTCTCCTCGAGCGGCAGCTCGTGCGCACGGATCAGGTGGCCGACCATCTTCTCCTCGTCCGAAAGGAGGGCGACCCAGTCCGAGCTGAGCTCGGACAGCGACTCCATCCATCCCTCCCGGTCCTCTTCGGGCTGGAGCATCAGCTCCGCCGCCAGGAGCCGGACGATGGAGCGGGGGATGAAGCCGACGACGCCCGTCACCGGGAAGACGTCGGAGATCACGAGGCGCCCGTCCCGCTCCTGGGAAAGGTGGAAATCCCGGTCCCCGTACTCGGCGACCCACTGCTCGATCTCCTCGTCGTCCTCGAGTTCACGGAGGCCGTCGACCAGGACGTCGAGCGTCTCGGCCCGGGAGACCGCCAGATCCCAGTCGTCGATCAGGACGAAGGTGTCGAGTGCCCGTTCGAGCTGGTCTGACAGCGGGACCTCGTCGACCTCGAGGATCTCTACCTCGAGGACGACCTCGTCGCCGTCGGGCTCTTCGTCGTCGTCGCCAAAGGTGTTGTCGGAGTCCATGGGCGGATCATACAGAGGCACCCTGCGCTTCGAGAAGCCCGGCCGCTTCCTCCCAACGCACTTCCAGCTCCCGGACCCGCCGGGTCTTGGCCTCGAAGTCGGCGACGAGCACGCCGACGTCGGTCCCCGAGGAGTACACCGCAGGGTCGGCGAGGCGCTCCGACATCTCCCGGACCTCCCCGGTCGCCTGCGCCAGTTCACGCTCAATGCGCCCGAGCGAGTCCCGGAGTCCCTTGACCGCGGCACGGGCTTGCGCCCCGGCCTTGCGCCGTTCGGCAGGATTCGCTGCGGCCACCGGGGGCCGCGGGTGCGGCGGAGACGGAGGCGCTGCGGCGGGCTGCCCACGGCGGGAGAGGTAGAAGTCGTAGTCGCCGTCGTAGGCGGTCACCCGCCCGTCCCGGACCTCGACGATGCGGTTGGCCACCTCCCGGATCAGATGCCGGTCGTGGGTGATCAGCACCAGGGCACCCTGGTAGTCCAGGAGGGCGGCCTCGAGGATGTTGCGGCTGGCGATGTCGAGGTGGTTGGTCGGCTCGTCCAGGAAGAGGGCGTTCAGGGGCCGGACGAGGAGCTTCGCCATCGCCAGGCGGGTGCGCTCGCCACCGGAGAGGACCTCCACCCGCTTCTTCATGTCGTCGCCCGAGAACAGGAACCGTCCGAGCAGGTCCCCGGGGCGGATGGCGGATCCCGCCGGGATGGCGGCGGTCACCTCGTCGAGGAGCCGGTTCGACAGCGTCAGCGTCTCGTCCGAGTGCTGGGAGAAGTAGGCGAGCTGCGCGTTGTGGCCGACGACCCGCTCCCCGGCCTGGGGCTCGAGCACCCCGGCGAGCAGCTTCAGCAGGGTCGTCTTGCCGGCGCCGTTCGGGCCGACGAGGGCGACCTTCTGGCCCCGCTCCAGCGCCAGGTCGAGGCCGTCGTAGATCGGGGTGTCGCTGTAGCCG
>DASPZW010000490.1:0-8413 GCA_035636055.1 Actinomycetota bacterium | reverse complement strand
TCGATGAAGATGAGGACGGCGTGGGCCATCTGACGCTTCACCTGGGCGGCCCCCTGCACGTCGATCTCCAGCAGGACGTCACGGCCCGACGCCAGCGCCTCATCGATGGCACGCCGCGAGGTGCCATAGAGGTTGCCGTGGACCTCGGCGCACTCGACGAAGTCACCCCGCTGGCGCATCAGGGCGAAGGTCGTGGGGCTCACGAAGTGGTAGTGCTCACCGTCGCGCTCGGTCGGGCGCGGCGGGCGCGTCGTGTAGGACACCGAGAGCGCGATGTCGGGTCGGCGGACGAGCAGCCCTTGAACGATCGTCCCCTTCCCGGCCCCCGAAGGTCCGGAGATGATGTACAGCTGCGGCTTGCCTATTTTCCCGTGAACTCCTTGAGGAGTGACTCGATCTGCTTGGCTCCAAGACCTCGCATCCGGCGTGACTCGGCGATATCGAGCCGGGTCATGATCTTTCGAGCCCGCACCTTGCCCACTCCCCGCATCGTTTGCAGAACATCGGAAACCTTCAACTTGCCGACGATCTCGTCGTCGGTACGGTCCAGCAGGTCCTTGATCGTGGCCTTCCCCGACCTGAGCTCGTCTTTCAGTTCCGCGCGCCGCCGCCGCGCTTCGGCTGCCTTGGCAAGAGCCTCGCGGCGTTGATCCTCGCTCAGGGGAGGTGGTAGCGCCACGGTTCCTCCTTCGAGCTCGGGTTGCGGATCCAACGCCGTTACCGGCGGAAGTATAGTGCCCGCCCCTCGGACCCCGGGCCCTGTTGCATCCAGCGGCCCCCCAGGTACATCCATACTGCATCCCTACACTTGGGCGGTGACCACGCTCGATTCGATCGCCGCACGCTTCGCCTCGCATCCCGGCCTCCGGGCCAAGGCGGCCCTGCGGATGATCCCGGGCATCCTCGGCCCCACCGACTGGGTGGGCGGCCCTGGCGATGACACGGCAGCCATGGCTGCAGACGGCGGCTTCCTGCTCGCGGCGGGCGAGGCGATGTTCCCTCCATTCGTCGCCGCAGATCCCTACGGCGCGGGCGTCGCGTCCGTCGTGGCCAACGTCAACGACGTCGCCGCGATGGGTGGGCGCACCGTCGCCCTCACCAACACCCTGATCGGTCCGGAAGCGGTCCTCGGCGACGTGATGAGGGGGATGCGGTTCGCCTGCGACCTCTACGGCGTGCCGATGGTCGGGGGCCACCTCAGCGTCTGGGACGGGCCGCCATCGGTGTCTGCCTTCATCGTCGGCCGGGCCTCGGCGCTGCTCTCCTCGAGCCACGCGGCTCCCGGTCAATCGCTGCTGGCTGCCTTCTGCGTGGAGGGTCGGATGCGGGACGACTTTCCGTACTTCAGCTCCGTCCGCGCCCGGGGCGCGGACCTTGGCCATGATGTCACAGTCCTGCCCGCGGTCGCCGAGGCAGGCTGCTGCCTCGCCGCGAAGGACGTGAGCATGGCCGGCCTCCTGGGGTCGCTGGCAATGCTGCTGGAGGCGACCGGATCCGGCGCGGTTGTGGACCTTACGAGGGTCCCCCGGCCCGAGGCGATCGACCTGGAACCGTGGCTGTTCACGTTCCCGACGTTCGGGTTCCTGCTGTGCGCCCCGCCCTCGCGCGCTGACGAATGCCGGCAGGCGTTCCAGGCACGGGGGCTCGCCTGCGCAGAGATCGGGGCGATCGAACCCGGGGGCTGCCTGCGGGTGTGCCTCGGGGCAGAGGAGGCCATCCTGCTCGATGTCGCCACCGCCGGCGTGACCGGCCTCGGAGGTCTTCCCGCGGTAGGCTTGGCCTGAGCACGTTCGAGGCAAGGTGGCCACCTTCCGGCACGACGTGGCCCCGGCGTCCCCGGCGCTCAGGCGGCCTTGAGGTGGCTGCGCTACAAGACCGATGAACACCCCGTGAACATGCGATGAGGAAAGGAGATGCCCCATGGCCGAGAAAAAGAAATCGTTCTGGACCACCATCCCGGGGGTCGTTTCCGGCATCGCAGCCACCATCACGGGGCTTGCCGTCCTCATCCCCCTGATGCTGGGCCTGGGGAGCAAGCACTCCAACACGAATTCCGCCTCGCAGAACCCCACAGCGACAACCACGACAGCCAGCGGGAGCCCGACACCGTCGGGACCCGGGACGACCACCACGGTGACCCCCACGTCAACGGACAGCTCCAGCCCCTCCCCAGGCGTCGCCTCGACCGACGTGAGCCCGAGCTCCGGCGGGGCCACGGAGATCACCGCCGACCCCTCGAGCCTGAGCTTCGGGTCGATGCAGCAAGGGAGGTCCGCGGACATGACGGTCACGCTTACCAACCCCGGGAGCACCCCGGCCACGATCGACAAGGTGGCGATCACCGGCTCCAACGCCGCGGCGTTCACGATCACCACCAACACCTGCGGCGAAGGGTCCTCCGTGGCACCGCAGACCTCCTGCAGAGTGACGGTGCACTTTGCACCACCGACGATCGCCTCGTACTCGGCGTCCCTCGAGGTGCACTACCACCCGCCGCAATCTGCCTTTATCTCGGTGCCGCTCAGCGGGTCGGGGGCCCTCCTCTAGTCCCCCCGCATCAAGAGCACGAGGGAGGAGCTGGTCATGATTGTGGCGTTCTCCGTCACACCTTTGGGCGTTGGAGAAGAAGTCTCGGGCGTGGTCGCCCGGGCCGTGCAGGTGGTTCGCGCCAGTGGGCTTCCGAACCACACCGACGCGATGTTCACCACGATCGAGGGTGAGTGGGACGAGGTCATGGATGTGGTGAAGCGAGCCGTCGACGCGGTGGCTGAAGTGGCCCCCCGCGTGTCTGTCGTGCTGAAAGCCGACATCCGTCCCGGCGTCAGCGATGGGCTGACCAGCAAGGTTGCGTCGCTTGAGGAAAAACTCTCCGGCCTGTGACCCGCTGATGTCCCCTTGGCACGTCAACGAGTCGGGGTGAATGCGGCAAGTGCTTCCTTGTAGTCGCGTACCGCGCCGAGATTCCGGTGCTGTCTCGGAACTCATGCCAGCACGTCCCCAACCCGGCGACGAATGATCTTCGTTCTCTGCTTCGCCGAGATGTTCCCGAGCACCTTGCCTGCGAGCTGGCACCCTTCCGGGATGTCGGCAAGCCGAACGAGGCAGATCGCCCGGTCCAGCTGTATGAGGGCAGGACTCCGATGACCTCGGGCGGATACAGTGTCAGAGCATGCGACTGTGCAAGAGCGTCACCGAGGGTCTTCGCTGCGCTCTCGCTGGCCAGGTGAGACACGATTCTGCTCACATAGAAGTGCCAACGCCGCTCGGAGAACCCCAGCACGGACTCACAGCGGTCCTGTGAGGGAAGCCCTTCAAATGCCTCTGCTGCTTCATGGAGTGCCTGGGTGCTTGACTCGATGTCGCCAAGCAGCGCCAGGGCATACGACTCAAGTACGGGGGCCATCGCGCTGGATGGGTTCAGGCCTCGACCGAGAATCTTCCGCGCCTCTCGCGTCAACACGACTGCTGATTCGGGATCGCCGTAGTAGAGCGGAAGAAGGGCACCGAGAGTCCGCACGTGAGCCCGTAAGGCCGGATCACCGGCGGTGTCTGCTGCAGTCTTCGAGGTCCGGTGCCAGGCCCAGGACTCTTCGGTAGCACCCAGCACCATCAACTCGTCCGCCACAAGAGCCGCGGACTGAGCGGCCACCGCGTACAGGCGACGCTGCACGTTGAACCGCTGACGGGCTCCCACAAGCTGCGCGACCTCGGCGAAGTCCAACACCAGCCGGCAGAGCATCTCGACGGGTGGCGAGTTCACGCAGAGGCAGGCGCGACGTTGCGTGCGCTCCTCGATCTGATTCATCTGTGCGGTGGTGACGGATCCGCTCCTGATTGTCCGGTCCATCGCCTGACGCGTCCTCTCGACGGCTGCCATCAGCTCGCTATTCAGCGATAGGCCCCCCTCCGTCAAGATCCCGTACAGCAGGGTCCAACGCTTCGCGTCGCCCGTGTCAGTCTCACCGGGAGGGCCTGACGTGGCACAGCTGGGGGGCCGGCCTCGAAAGCGCAGGATCTCAAACCGTGACTGTTGGGTGGGAGTTGCCCGTTCTAGGGCACTGTCGAGCAGATCCTGGATCGTCGGCACCGGGACAATCATTCCCCCTCGGGCCTCCCATTTGGCGACGGTGCGAGCTGCGACACCCAGGTGCTCAGCGAAGCCCTCGATGGTCATGCGTAGCCCAATGCGGAGGGCTCGCGTCTCGCGCCCTGTCCACTCGGCTACCGGCTCTACCTCGTCCGTTGACCTTCCTCCGCTGCGCTGGCTGCAAAGGCGTTCGGCTGCCCGGGTGCATGATCGGTACATGTTGAGGGCCTTGGCCCTCACCCTGCCAGGCATGCTAGCTGAAGAATGTCAAGCGAAAGGCGCCGTCTCCGCCAGGGCTCGAGGGTGCAATTCCGTCCGCACCTCGTCAGAGGCGGCGGAGGGTGAGGTTCAGGTCGATCGCCATCGTCTGGTGGGGTCGGCCCACGAACGTGACCGGCTCTCCGACCGCGTACCAACCGAGATGCTCGAAGAAGCCCACGTTGGAGGGCTGGATGTGCGCGATCATCCTGCGCCCCCCGGCCTCCGCGGCCGTCTGCACGGCAAAGCGCACCAGGGGCGCCCCGAGCCCGTTGCGGCGGAAGGACGGCAGGACGGCCAGGCGGTCACCCTTCCACAGGCCGGGCTCGAGGTCGACCGCTTCGGGGTCGATCAGCGGGTAGCAGCGCACGGCCCCCCCGGCGACCTCGCCGCACAGGCCCAGGACGTGGACGGTGGCGGGGTCGTCGTCGTGGTGGTCGGCGTCGGTGCCTTCGAAGATCCCCTGCTCCTCGACGAACACACGCCGGCGGATCTCGTTGTGCAGTTGCAGCTCCCCGGCGTCGCGCGCCGGGCGGCACACCAGCGCCAGCCCAAGCTGCACCGCGGCGAAGGCAACGCCGGGGTGCAGGAACGGCGAGAGGGCCGGTGCCTCAGCGGACATCGAGGTTGACGATCGGCAGTTGGCGGCCGCGGGCCGGCGGCGCCTCACCGTGGCGCTCGTAGGCGGCAAGGGCCGAGCACGCACCGCAGCGGGCACACCCGGCATGGACCTCCCACGAGGCGAGCCCGTTGACCGCCAGGTAGGGCGCAACCTCCCGGTAGAGCGATTCCACGTACGCCGCCGGCGGCGGGACCTTGTCCCCCATCAGGCTCCCGGGCACCGGGCGCAGGGGCACGACGAATGGGTACACCCCGGCGTCGATGGCCCGCTTGCAGCCGTCGATGGTCATCTGGAGGTCCTCCCCCATGCCCAGGATCACGTACGTGGACACCTGGCCCCTGCCGAAGATCTCGACGGCCCGCTCCCACGCCTTGAAGTAGCCGGCGACACCGGTCCGGGCCTTGGCCGGGGCGACGTAGGCGAGGACACCGGGGTCGAAGGACTCCAGGTGCATGCCGACAGAGTCAACCCCCTGACTCTTGACCTCCTCGAGCACCGAGAGGTCGTCCGGCGGTTCGAACTGGGCCTGCACGGGCAGGCCGCTCGCCGCCTTGATCGCCTTCGCGCACCTACCGAGGTAGCGGGCACCCTTGTCGGCGCCCCCGGTGGTGCCGCTCGTGAGCGTGACGTCCACCGCCCCGTCGAGCTCCTTGGCGGCCACGGACACCTCGGCGAGGTGCTCGGGCCGTTTCACCGGGATCGTGCGGCCGGCCTCGAGGGAGAGCTCGATGCCGCAGAAGCGGCACTGGTCGTCCTTGCCCCAGTACAGGCACGTCTGGATGACGGTCGACGCCAGGGAGTCGAGGTGCAGGAGCGCGATCTTCCAGTAGGGGATGCCGTCGGCGGTGGTCATGTCGTAGAACTTCGGCCTCGGCGGGACCTCGGCCCCCGCCAGTCGGCGGCCCTCCCGGTAGACGCCCCATCCCCGATGGTCCCCATCGGGGCCATCGGGCCGCAGGACGTAGGGCGATTCGGCCACGTAGTCGGCGGAGAAGGGGAAGGTCACCGGGACGCCTTCGACGCGGATCATCCCGGCGTCGGACGGCCCCGCTCCCCCGCTGCGCGCCTGGATGGTGTCCTCCACGCGCACGCCGTAGCTCTGGAGCTCCGCCAGGAGCTCGCCGAGCGCAGGCCCGGTCAGCGAGTCAGTCAAGTGCCGCTCCCTACCGCGCCTTGGTGTAGAGCTCTTCGAAGTTCTGGTACATGATGCGCTGCTTCAGCTCGCTGCCGACCGGTGCGCCGTAAATCTTCCAATACTCCCCCCAGAAGTCGCTCCAGGGCTCGTCGGAAGCGAAGATCACGCGGTCGTGGCCGACGCCACGCTTCTCGATCTCCGTCAGCAACCAGCGGACGCCGAACCCGATCGTCCAGGTGGTGTCGGTGTAGACCTTGTAGCCCTCCTCGACCCAGTCGAGGAAGCGGGGCACGAGCCGGATGTGCCCACTGACGCCGCCCCCGAAGTGGACGAGGTAGAGCTTCACCCGCTTGCCGTACTTCTCGATCATCGGGATGTAGTTGCTGATGTCGGAGTTGCCGCCGGGGCTCGTGTGAAAGTGGAAGACGAGGTCGTGGGCCTCCGCGGCGTCGAAGCAGGCGTCCGCGATCTCCCGGGTGGCGTCGTCCCAACCCTCGGGGTTGGGGTTGCCGCCGAGGAGGAAGGTGGTCTTCAGGGCGACGATGCCATCCTCGCCGGCATGGCTGAGCGCCTCACGGGTCATCTCGGCGTTCTGGGGCAGGAACGACACCCAGAGGCCACCGACGATGCGGTCCTCGGACTTGACCGCGTCCAGCACCAGCGGGTTCAGGAGGAAGGGCTGCTCCTGGCGCGGGATGCCGTAGTTGGGTAGGACCAGGCCCCGCTCGCAGCCGTAGGCGTCGAGGTGCTTGATGTAGTCCTTGGGAGTGGCGAACTCGTAAACGGTCGGCTTCACCGCCTCCTTCAGATCGTAGAACTTCCACGCCGCCATCTCGCCCAGGTGGCTGTGTCCGTCGATGACCCGGCCGGCCACCCGCTCGTCGCTCATCCCGCCTCCTCACTGTGCAACGCCGTAACATGCCGGAAATAACTATAGGAAACGTTCGTTCATCTTCCTGAATACTCTCGCTGCGCCGCCAGGGGTGTCAAGGGGACGCTGCGGGGGCACGGTCGAGCTCGTGGCGCAGCGCGTCGAGGGCTTCGTTCCATGCCACAGGGTCCTCGAAGGTCCAGCGTTGTTCGGCCTCCCCGAGTGCGGTGCCGGTCACCGGGCTGAGCCGGAACTTCTCCACCACGTAGAGCGGCCGGTCGGTCTCCACCCGGCTCTCCGCGTAGGAGTAGAGGCCGGTGCCCTCGGGCAGGTGCATCTCCAGCCGGCGGTAGTTGCCGAAGACCGCCATCGCACGTTCGCCCGCCTGCTGGACGACCACCCAGGCAGCTCCCGAGCGGGCGGCCTCCGCCAGGCGGCGCGCCCGGCCGTCGGCCGCCATCGCAGCCGACAACTCGCGTTCGCGCAAGGCGAACGCCGCACCCGCGACGAGCTCGGCCGCCGCCGGGTCGTCGGGTCCTCCCACGCTGCGCAGATGCTCGGCCGCCTGCGGCGCCGACGACGCGTACGCCTCCACGAGCGCCTCGGGGCTGGCGACGACGGCAAGGTCGTCGGCCAGCCCCCGAACCGCAAGAACGAGACGTTGGTAGGCCACCGGGTCGGCCAGGATCATCGGGTAGAGCTGCTGCTCGGTCACCCGCCAGCGACGGACCAGCTCCGCAAGCGTGTCCGGCATCTGCGGTGTGGTGCTAGACGGTCCAGGTGCTGAGCGTCAGCGCCTTCTCCTTGAACGCCTGGATGGTGAAGTCGAGGACGTCCAGGGGGTTGATGGGCTTGACGCCCTCCATCATGTCGACCTCCCGCATGCCGTAGAGGGCCGCGGCGGAGAAGCGGCAGGCGTAGACGTGACCACCCTCGTCCATGAACGTCCTCAGCTGCTTGTTGTAGGCCTGTTCTCCTGGGAACGGCTCGTCGCCCACCCGGGGGTACCCGCGGGTGGCTGCGGCGATGAGCGAGCCCGGGCCGTACAGCACGATCGACGTGTCGAAACCCTTGCGGTTGATGCGGGTGCACGTGAGCAGGTTGACCAGCCCGACCGAACCTTCGAAGGGGACGGTGTGGAAAAAGACGTAAGCCTTCTGGCCCGGCTCCGCCTTGTAGTCCTCGAGCACCTTCTCTTCGTAGTTGACGATCGCGTCGCCCGGCTGTGCCCGCTCCCCAACGATCTGAACCATGTCCGCTCCCTTTCTGTCGTACCGATGTGCTTGACCCTTCAACGTTGCCGTTGCCTTTGCCGTTGCCGTGACGCCGACCTCAGGCGGACCCGCCGGATCCCGGTGGGGCCCGGCCCTTCCAGGAAGGGCGGTAGGTCCAGTGCCGGCGGTGGCTGCCCGGCATCATCTGCATGAGCGAGCGCCGCAC
>DASPZW010000489.1:0-3355 GCA_035636055.1 Actinomycetota bacterium | reverse complement strand
AGGTACTACCGCGCGCGCATGGCCGCGGTGCTCGCCGGCACCTTCTACCTCACGATGGTCGCCGCCGGCTACGTCATCGAGCTGGTCTTCGCCCCACTGAGGCTGGTGCCCACCGGCGCCCGGCACGCTCGGGTGGGCGACGACGGCGTCCGCTGGAACTACACCACGGTCCTCAACATCATTTTTCTGCTCATCGCGGCCGGGCTTGTCGTGCGGTTCCTGCGCACGGGTGGGCGGGCCATGCTCGCGATGATGGGCGGCGGCCCGGACCCGACGCCGTCGGCCTCGGCCTGAGCCCGAGTCCCTTGACGGAGCCTCCGACAGGTAGTTAAGGTCCCCTAACAACCCTAGTTAGGCCACCCTAATTCAGGTTGGCCCCCTTCGTAGGAGGCTCAGCATGCGGCACCCAGCCATGGCCGCTGGGTGCTCTATCATCTACTGCGCCTCATCTTAGAAATCCACACCGAGTAAAGCAAGTGGTGAGTAGCAGTAGAGAGCGATCAACTCACCGCTCGCACGGGCGGGGAAAGGCGCGCCGCACCGCCGAGCGGGCTGTGACGAAGCCGCTACCTCACGAGGTCGTGCTGCATGGCGAACATCGCCGCCCCTGCGCGTGTGGAGAGGCCGATCTTCGTGTAGACGTGCTGGACGTGGTGCTCGGCGGTTCTCGGTGAGATGAACAGGCGGTGGCCGATCTCGCGGTTCGACAGGCCGCCGGCGATGAGGCGCAGCACCTCGATCTCCCGTTCGGAGAGGCCGGCTGGCGGGGGACGGGGCGGGGGCGCCGGCTGGCCGGCAGCCTCCAACACTGCCCGTACCGCGTCCAGGTCCAGTTGGCCGGCGGCGAGCCGCCGCAGCTCCGCAGCAGCCTCCTCCTGGTGGTGGGCCGGCCGATGGGGACGGTCGGCGGTCATGCCGGCGAACACGTCAGCCGCAGCCAGCACGCAGGTCTCGGTTGTGAGGGCTGCGCCCGTGACCTGGCGGTGGTAGCCGGAGCCGTCGAGGCGCTCGTGGTGGCCGCCAGCAAGTGGCGCAAGGTGCGCCAAGGCCGGGACCCGCGAGAGGATGCGCTCGCTGTGGTAGGGATGGAGGCGCACCCGCTCCCAGTCCGTCGAGGTGAGGGGACCGGCTCGCTCCCAGGTGCCGCCGGGGACAGCGACCCTCCCGAGATCGTGAAACAACCCGGCAAGCTCCAGCCGGGCGGCGCCTTCAACGCCGAGGCCCAGATGGTGGGCCGCGCCGGCCGCCAGGGTGGCGACGCGTGGCGAGTGCCCGTGCAGAAAGGGCGTCTTCAGGTCGACCATGTCGGCGAAGGCCCGCGCCACCGCCCCGTGGCGCTCCGGCGGGTACCACCGCCGGGGATGGGGCTCGGCCTCGAAGACCGCGTCCAGACAATCGGAGGCAGCCAACTCGGCCAGGAGCGTCGCACCGTGGCGGCGAAACTCCTCGCCGATGGCCGGGTCGAACCATGATCCCGACTTGTCGGCGACCCGTTCGACGGCGGCCTCCGGCCCGCCGGCATGGAAGGCGGCGACCGCCTGGGAGGCCACCGAGGAAAGGCGGGCCGCAAGTGAGATGTCCTCGCCACGGAGCCCCTGCGGGACCCCCTTACCGTCCCATCGCTCGAAGGCCTGGTGCACGCCGTCGGCGACCGGGGTCTCCATGTCGAGCCGCTCGGCCATCTGCCGGCCCACCTCGCAGATGGATGTGGGGATGCGGTTGCCCCGGGCACCTCCGAAGCTGGTGGCCATGCGGGCCACCGCGCCGATTCCCAGCCTCCGGCGGGCGGCACCCATGGCGGCGAGCACCTCGGCGGGACGCGTGAAGTCTGTGCGGTTCAGTACCGGTCGCATGGCCAGTTCGTCGCCGAGCGCGAGGGACTCCTCATGGGAGGAGGCCGTGCAGCCGAGGTGGCGCAGCAGCGAGGCGTAGAAGACGACGGCCACGTCCGCTTCCGGGAGTTCGAGGCTCCGGCCGAGACCGACGGCAAGGAGGCAGGCTTGCATGGACTCCTCCGGGGGCTGGCCCCGGCCGAGGTCCATCACGAGCGAGAGTGGGGCGAGCAGCTCGGCAAGCCGCAGCGCTGCCGCCGGGTCGCTCATGCCTCAGATCGTAGCTGAGCCCTCGTGTACCAGGCGCTTCGGAATAGGTAGAGCTACCGATGTGGCCGGGGTGCTGCCGGCGCATCCTGAGCGGGAAGCCCGACGGCAGGCCGGGCCACCAAGGAGGAGACACCATGTACGCACGGGTCAGCACCTACGCCGCATCCCCCACCGACGTCGACCGCCTCGTTCAGGCATTCGGCTCCGACAACCGGCTCTCGCAGATGGCCGGCCTCCGTGATGCCTTCCTGCTGGTGGACCGGGCCTCGGGGCGGGCCCTTACCGTGACGCTGTGGGAGAGCGAGGAAGCCGTGACGGCCAGCGCTGCGGGCGCCACGGAACTGCGCCGCGACGCGGCGGGCTCGGCCGGGAGCAGCATCGAGTCGGTCGAGACCTACGAGGTGGCGATTCACCTCGCGGACGCGACGGTCTGAGCGGGGGGGTCTGCGGCCGAGGCCGACATTGAACGTGGACAGACGGCGTGTAAGTACAAGGTGTGGTACTAGAGTAGGCTCCTCGTTGTTTTGAGTGGGCGGATCCGCCACACCAAGGTGACGTCCTCAGCGTTTGCCCGATTGCTTACTGACCGTGGTCGGACTTCGAGCAGAGGGGCCGCCAAGACGGCGACACCGTTCTCGGCGGACCGTGGGCGAATGCCGATCCTCCTCGCACAAAGAAGGCTTGCCATGCGGGGCGGGGCTGGCCAACCCTCGATCCTTGATCACGCTACGTGGTCACTTGGCGGTTTTTGGCTCCCCCCCGCGGGCAGCGAGCCATCCGGCCACGCTCCGTGGCGACACGGGCGGCCAGCGCATTGCCTTCAGTGCGATCGACCGGTCGCACGGTCTAGCGGGCGGCAAGCCTGCGTAGCTCGGCGACGAGCTCCGGGGGCCCGGTCACCTCTAAGTCTGCGTCGAACCACCCCAGCCACTCGGCGAGCTGGTAGGGCGTGTCCGCCCCGACCTCGACCAGGCAGGTGTGCTCGTCGACGGGCTCGACGCTCAGCCCCGCCAGGATCCTGGCCGACAGCGCCTCCGCCGACTTGTGAACCGTCACCTTTGCCTGCACCCTCCATGGCACGCTCCCCACACCCTTCGCCACGTAGGAAGCGATGTCGTCCGCCAGGGGCTCACGTGGCGGAACCGGGGGCCGGTCGGCAGGTGGGGCTCGATCCGGCTTCCGCGGGAGCTACCGGTGACGAGCCAGGTCTTCGTCATGAGTTCATCTCCGCACGCATTTGAAAACAGCAGCGG
>DASPZW010000488.1:0-6280 GCA_035636055.1 Actinomycetota bacterium | reverse complement strand
CGGAGTTCGCCTCGGCAAAGGCGCTGGCTATTCCGACATAGAGCTGGCACTGCTGCAAGAGGCAGGTTTGATGCGACCAGAGACGAAGATCGTCACGACCGTGCATCGCTTGCAGGTTGTCGACGAGTCACTCCCAGAGACCGAGCATGACTTCAGCGTCGACCTGATCGTCACCCCCGACGAGGTCATTGCATGTGATTCGCCCCGTAGCCCCGCTGGACTCGTCTGGGAGGACTTGGACCGGGAGAAGATCGCAGGCATTCCCGTGCTCGCCACGCGAGCCGCTCAGCGGGGACGGCCTCTCGTTCCCTGACCTGGTCACCATGGACTCAAGGTTCATCAAGTCCCTGCCAAATTGGACAGGAGCTGCAATCGCCCTGCGTGAACCACCAGCAGAGGTGTTCCGGTTCTCTCTCTTCTCTGACCGGGTCCACCGTACGGATAGCAGACGTCTCTCAAAACACGGCGTTGACGATGTCACCCACGCGCAACCCTGTTGACGCCGCCGGAGAGTCCAGAGCGGGGACGTGGTCTGGGCGCCTCCCGAGGGGCCGTTCTGCCTCGTGACCCCGAGGAAGCCCTGGGCCCGGGGAGACCGGCAAGGGTGACGGTCAGCGCCCGGGTCGTGCCTCCTCGCTGGAATCGGACGTTGATCTTTCAGCCTGGCCTCTTGGAAGAGATGATCTTCGTGGCGTCTTGGTGGGTGACAACAGCTTGCCCGTCGACGTCGGTGAAGAGGTCGCCTGCCTGCAGCCCTGCCGTTGCTTCCGGGAATCTCGGGAACGGCGCCCGCTGCCACAACTAAAGTTGGTTTGGTAGTCTGCCGACGTTGCAGAAAATGGGGGGATCAGGCGAGCGCCGGGCGGCGCTGGGGCGGCATGGTCACGGGTGGTACACGCGCGCCTTCGTGCTGCTCGCCCTCGTGTCCACGTCGCTCGTGGTGCGCGGCATCTTCCCGCAGCCAAGCCTGGCCCTGGCTCCTCCGCCGGCCGTGACCGAGTTCCAGGTCCCCATCAACGGCAGCGACCCCCTCGGGGTGACCTCGGGGCCGGGCAACGCCCTCTGGGTGGCCGACTCGAACGATTTCAACGGGCAGAAGGTGGAGAAGATGACCACCACCGGTGCGGTCACCGGGTACAACGTGCCGGGTGGCCAGAGCCCGAGCTGCCCGCAGGGCTGCGTCGACCCAGCGAGCATCGTGCAGGGGCCTGACGGCAACCTCTGGTTCACCGAACTCACCTCGGCGGCCAACGCGGTCGCGCGGCTCAACCCCTCGACCGGCGTGGTGACGACCTTCGACGTCGGGATCACCCCGGCAAGCGAGCCCTGGGGGCTCACGATCGGCTCCGACAAGAACCTCTGGTTCACCGAGAACGTCCCCGGCGGCAGGATCGGGCGCATCACCACCGCAGGCGTGGTCACCGAGTTCCCGGTCAGCACGCCCGCCAACACTCCCTTCGGCATCACCTCGGGTCCCGACGGCAACCTGTGGTTCACGGAGCAGAGTTCCGCGAGCACGCCGACCAAGGTCGGGGTCATGACCGTCACCGGCGCCATGGTCACGGAGATCACCATCGACCCCACCGGTCAGGGGCTGTCCGGGATCACCACGGCCAACGACGGCAACCTGTGGGTCACCGAGCAGTCGGGCCACCAGATCGTCGGCATCAACTGGATGACCAAGGCCGTCATCAAACGGGTGGGCGATGGCACCCTGGGCCCGGGGTCTCTGGTGAACAACCCGGCCGACGGGCTCCTCTACTTCATCGAGACGACCGGGAACAGCATCGGTCGCTTCAACCCGAACGACCCTGCCCCCACCATCAGTCACTTCGGTGTTCCCACCGCAGGCGCGTTCTCCGGAGGGGCACCGCCGCAGGGGATCACCGTCGGCCCCGACGGCAACATCTGGTTCGCCGAGGGATCCCCGAAGGCGGATGCCGGACCATCGCCGATCCATGCCCTGGGGAGGCTCACGCTGGGACCGGCAGTCGCCTTCTCCGCCACGTCCGAAGACTTCGGCGCCAAAGCGATCGGGGCTTCGGGTTCCCAGACGCTCACCATCACCTCGGCCGGCGTGGCCAACCTGACCTTCGGCGGTAACGGAGGAGGTTTCACGATCGCCGGGAGCAGCGACTTCCACATCGCGAACAACACCTGCGCCTCGACGCTCACCCCGAGCAGCCCCACCTGCTCCGTCGGCCTGACCTTTACGCCCAGTGGCTACGGGCCTCGCAGCGCCACCCTGCAGGTCAGCGACAACGCCACCAACGTCCCCAGCCCGCAGAGCATCACGCTGACGGGCAGCGGTTTCGTGGCGACCGGGGTGGCCAGCCCCAGTCCCACGAGCCTCGACTTCGGGAGCCAGACGGTGAATACCACCGGCGCAGGGCAGCCGGTCACCGTGACCAACCCGGGCAACGCTGCGCTGGCGGTATCCGACGTGACCATCGGCGGCGACAGCCCCGGGGACTTCAGCAAGACGGCCGACACCTGCACCGGCCGAAGCGTCGCCGCGCAAGGGGGGACGTGCAGCGTCTCCGTTACGTTCGCACCGACGGCCGCCGGCTCACGGGCGGCGATCCTGACCTTCTCCGACTCCGCGCAGGACAGCCCCCAGCGGGTGCCGCTCTCGGGCCAGGGTCTCGCAGTCGCGGCGTCGCCTCCGCCGGGCCCCACACCGTCGCCGGGACCACCAGCGCCAGCGCCCTCGGCGGGGTACTGGCTCGCCGGGAGCGATGGGGGGATCTTCAACTTCGGCAGCGCCGGCCTGTTCGGCTCGACGGGATCCATCCACCTGAACAAGCCAATTGTGGGGATGGCGAGGACGCCGACTGGCCGTGGCTACTGGCTCGTCGCCACTGACGGGGGCATCTTCAACTTCGGGGACGCCAGGTTCTTCGGCTCGACTGGGGCCATCCACCTCAACCAACCGATCGTTGCGATGGCCCCAACACCGAGCGGCCAGGGCTACTGGCTCGTCGCCGCCGATGGCGGGATCTTCAACTTCGGCAGCGCCGGGTTCTTCGGCTCCACGGGGGCCATCCACCTGAACCGGCCGGTGGTGGCGATGGCACCGTCCCCTAGCGGCTGAAGGCCTCACCCCGGCGACGAGGCGGGCCCCGGGGACGGGTTGAGGGGAAGGATCGGGGCGGGTCTCGGCGTCTGCGTGAAATCGAAATCGGCCATGAGGTTGCCGAGCTGCGAGGCGTTCTCCCGGACGTCGGGCCGGGGATCCGGTCTGCCGTCGGTCGCGGGGTCGAGCCGCTTGCCGCCGAGGAACAGGTCCTCGATGAACTTCACGTAGGCATCATGGGAGAGCACCTGGTGATCGATCGTCCCCGGCTTCGCCCAGGGGCTGATGACGATGCCGGGCACGCGGAGGCCGTAGCCGTTCTGGTCGACCCTCGGGGGCACCACGTGGTCGTAGAAACCGCCCCAGTCGTCCCACGACAGGAAGATGGCGGTGCTCGACCAGTCGGGGCCTTGCATCGCAGCGTTGACAAGACTGGTCACCCACGTCTGACCCGTATCGACCCTGGCCGGCGGATGCTCGCTGTTCGGCCCACTCGGCGTGATCCACGCCACCGCCGGAAGGGTGCCGGCCCGGGCGTCCGCGTAGTAGGTGGCGACACCGGTCACGTTGGCGAGCTGCCCGTCCTGCTGAACGGTGGCGAAGTAGGGCAGCGGGTTCCAGATGCCTGGGTCTTGGCGTTCTGGTTCACCGGCGGGCAGTCCGCGGCGTCGTTGCGGCAGTCGGGCTCGACGCCGGCCTGGACGTAGTACTTCCAGTTCACGCCCCCTTTGTAGAGCAGGTAGCTGAGGTCCGTCCACGAGTAGGTGGGTGCCTGCTTGCCGCCGCCCTGGAAGTCCGGCGGAAGGCCGGGGCTCTGGAGGGCGTTCCTGCAACTCTGCGGCGAGACGGTGGCGCAGTAGGCCGACCACTCCGAGACCATGGAGAGGTGCTGGGGAAGCGACCACGAGGCGTTCGGCTCGAACATGTGGTCCTGGAGCACGTAGTGGCTCGCGTAGGCCCAGTAGTTCGGGATCTCCCGGGCGTCGTGGTATCCCATGACGTCCTGGGCGCCGATGGAGCAGTCGGGGGCGTTGACGTTGACGCAGCCCTTCTTCCCGGCCTCCGCCTGCGCGATGAAGCCGTCCATCCTCCCGCCGTTGACGTCGGCGGTGGCGTTGGCCGTGCCGTGGGGGCCGCCGCCGTTGACCTCGGCGGCGTCGTGGAAGGGATAGACACAGTGCCCGGTAGCGAGGTCGTTGACGCAGACGGTGAACCTGCCGCCGGCAGCCGGGAGGCCGGCGGCGCCCGGGTAGGTGCCGAAGTAGGAATCGAAGGACCGGTTCTCCTGCATGATGATGATCACGTGGCGGATCTTCCCGGCGGCCTGGGCCGCAGTCGGGACCGCGGTAGGGGCCGCTGTGGGGGCCGGCGAGGGGACCGCTGTGGAGACGGCGGTGGGGGCCGGCGAGGGGACCGCGGTGGGCGCGGGCGTGGCGGTGCACCCCACGGCAAGCAGCATGAGTGCCACCAGGAGCCCCAGGAGCAACCTCCTGCGCCCAGCGTTCGTGCCCCCACGGTTCATGCGCAGAGCGTAGGGACCCGGATGCAGATTCCGGTGAGGTCCATGTGAAGAGTCCGTGAAAGAACGGGAATTACCAACTGGCGGGCTCGACTCGTACAATCTGACGTGTACACCTGAGGGGCACACCTGATGACGATGTTGCGGAGCATCACGAGAGGTCGGCGCCTGGCCGTGCTGGCTGTCGTCGCTCTCGCCCTCGTGGGGGGAGGCATCGCTCTCGCCCTCGGCCGGCCCCCCTCGCATCCGGCGGTCAGCCTGAAGACGACCACGCCGTCGCCGACCGCGACCCCCACACCGGCCGCTTCCACCGAGGGCAAGCCCGGGGTGCCGGCGGGGTCGCCGCAGGCGTCGCCGCCTCCCACCGTCGCTGCACCAACGGCCCCTGCATCGACGGCCTCCCCCTCCACATCACCCGCCGCGTCGCATTCGCCGGCCCCGGCCCACCTTGCGAGCCCCACGCCGTCGCCGATCCAGGTGGTGGTCCCGCCGACCTGCACGCCCAAGGTGAAGTGTCTCCCGCCCCCCTGCCCCGACACCGACTCGTGCACCATTCCGACGTGCCCGCCGAATGCCATGTGCGCGGTCCCCAAGGCCGCCGCGATCTTCATGATCGGCGACTCGGCCAACGGGACGACGGTGACGGTCTCCGTCGGGGACCGGCTCCAGGTCAGCCTTGCCTCCACCTACTGGAGTTTCGACCCGGTGTCCAACCCCGGCGTCCTGGGCCTGCAGGCACCGCCACAGACGGTGCCCTGCCCCACCCGCACCATCCCCGGCTCGGGCTGCGGAACGGTGACGGTGACCTACGCGGCAACGGCGTCGGGTACGTCGGTGGTGGCCGCGCACCGGGAGTCCTGCGGCGAAGCCCTGCGCTGCACGGGCAGCGAGGGCACGTTTACCGTGACGGTGGTGGTCCGCTAAGCGAGCGCGAGCCGCCCGGGCCGCGAGGTTAGTCGGAAAAGTGTTGCTATATCAGGCTGTTGCAGAATCCCTCCAAGGGGGGCTTCCGGGAGTCCTAAAGGTTGAATTTCCCCGCATTAGTACTCTCCGTGGACCACCTCGGCCTCGTCAACGGCTGTGAGGGAAGTGAGTTTCCTCCAAAAAGTGCGGATAGCGCACCTTTTGGAGGAAAGTAGGCGCTCCGGCGTGGCCACTGTCGCAAAATGGTGAATCGAACTCTGGGCATATACCCCGGGACAAGGTCGGCCGGCGTCGAGCTTCGGGAGCGGAATTGATACCCCGGGCCGGGTCTTGTGACTGTTAGCGATCTGCATTGTGGATCCCGTCGCGGATGCCGACGGTCGGCCATTCGGAGACGCTTGCCATGACTGACAAATCCGTCTAACCTCCGCCGGGCACTGCGGGCGGGTCCTGGAGGTAGTGCTCGAGCTGGCGGCCGACCTTGGCGATCTCCTCGAGATCCAGCAGCCTCGGCTCCCCGAGCAGGCGTGCCCGGTAGTAGACACCGCACATCCATTCCAGCAGCAGCGCACGGCTGTAGGCCTGCTCCAGGGTGTCGCCGGTGGTGATGGTCCCGTGGTTGCCGAGGAGCACCGCCGACCGCCCGTCCAGGGCCGCGGCCATGTGGGCGGCGAGCTCCGCGCTGCCCGGCGTGGCGTAGGGTGCCACCCGGACCGGGCCGCCGAGCAGTGAGATGAGGTAGTGGACCGGCGGGAGCTCCT
>DASPZW010000487.1:0-2270 GCA_035636055.1 Actinomycetota bacterium | reverse complement strand
GGAGCCCCGAATAGGAGCCCCGAATAGGAGCCAGGGGGGATTCGCAGCTCATCCCCCTCCGCAACGCTGCGGGGGGCTGCTACTCCCACCTGGACCCCCCTGGGTGCCGGGCTGGGGGCTCGGTATGATGGCGGTGCCTCGTCCCATGGGGGGATACGAGCGGTTCTGAACCGTAGGGGGATGCGGCCCGGACATCCGGAGGGGCCGTTGGGAGCTGCAGCGGGCAGCCGGGGGGCGCTGGGCGGAAATGGGCATTCTTGCGATGTTGGGAGGCGGCTGGTGACGTGGCAGACGCTGGCTGAGGCTCGGGACGAGGCCCTCACCTGCACCAAGTGCCGCCTCGCCGGGGGCCGCACCCAGGTGGTCTGGATGGACGGCAACCCGGAGGCCCCGCTGATGTTCGTCGGCGAGGCACCAGGCTTCCACGAGGACCGCCAGGGCCTGCCCTTCGTCGGGGCCGCAGGCCAGTTGCTCGACACGATGCTCGGCTCGATCGGGCTCGACCGGTCCCGGTGCAGCATCTGCAACGTCATCAAGTGCCGGCCACCGGGCAACCGCGACCCCATGCCCGACGAGATCGAGGCCTGCCGCCCCTTCCTCGAGGCCCAGCTCCAGTTCATCAAGCCTCGGGTGATCGTCACGCTCGGCAATTTCGCCACCCGGTTCGTCCTCGCCAAGCAGGTCTCCATCTCACGGGTCCGGGGGCAGCGGTTCGAGGTCGACGGGAGGACGGTCATCCCGACCTACCATCCCGCGGCGGTCCTTCACGGAGGCGGGAACGCCTCGCCTGCGTTCAAGGCCCTGCAGGAGGACTTCCGGCTCGTCGCCTCGGTGCTGGCGGAGCCCGTGCCGGAGCCACCGCCCGAGGAGGCGGTGCCGGAGACGGCCGAGCAGGAAGCGCTTTTCTGAGCTCGCCGTGTTCCACCACCCCCGCAACCTCGCCATGCAGTCCCGGTCCCCGGAGGAGACCCGGCGCCTTGCCGTCGCGCTGAGCCCCGTGCTGCGCCCCGGCGACGTCATCTCGCTCGGCGGCGATCTCGGCGCGGGCAAGACTACCTTCGTCCAGGGGTTGGCGGCGGGTCTCGGCATCCCCGACCGGGTGACGAGCCCCAGCTTCGTGCTGATGAAGGAGTACCTCGCCGGCCGCTATCCCCTCATCCACATGGATGTCTACCGTCTTGAGCGGATGCAGGAGGTCGTCGACCTCGGCTACGACGAATTCCTCGACCCTTCCCATATCGTGGTCGTCGAATGGGGGGACATGGTGGAGCCGCTGCTCCCGAAGGAGCACCTGTCGATCCAGATCGGCTATGGCGACGCCGAGACCAGCCGGGACATCACCATCCAGCCGAAGGGAGCCCAGTGGGAGACGAGGTTGCAGGGCGTGCGGTCGCTGGTCGACGAGCTGTTCTCGGTGGACCGCGACAACCCACTCGCCCCCCCTCCGCCCAAAGGCCCTCCCCCCCAGGAGATGCTCTAGATGCTGATCCTCGGCATCGAGACCTCCACCCCGCAGGCATCGGTCACCATCGGATCCGAGCAGGGGATCATCGGGTCCTGCACGATCTCGCGCGGGGCCGCCTACGGCGAATTCCTCCTTCCGGCGGTCGAGTTCCTGATGCACCAGTCCGGCCTCACCTACCGCCAGCTCTCGGCCGTGGCCATCGGGCTCGGGCCGGGGCTGTTCACCGGGATGCGGGTGGGCGTCACGACCGCGAAGACCCTTGCCCAGGCCCTCTCCGTCCCGATTGTCGGCGTGCCCTCCCTCGACCTCCTCGCCTTCGACGCCCGCTACACGCCGAAGGTGATCTGCCCCGTGCTCGACGCCAAGCGCAACGAGGTCTTCTTCGCCTTCTACCGCCAGGTCCCCGGCGGGGTCACCCGTCTCACCGACTACCAGGTGGGGCCGCCGGAGCGACTCGCCACGGAGTTCGATGCGCAGGGCTCCGACGTCCTTGCCATCGGGAACGGGGCGCTGCTGTACCGTTCTAAGCTGGAAGAGGCGGAGAGGGTGGAGATTGGAACGATGACCCATGCGTTTCCCAGGTCGGCGGCCTTGATCGATCTCGCGCTGCCCCGCATCGTCCGGGAGGACTTCGACCGTCTCTACGACATCGAGCCCCTGTACATGCGCCGCACCCAGGCCGAGATCAACTGGGAAGCCCGGAGCCCCCGGTGAGGCTGCCGTGAGCGCCCTCATGCGCCAGCCCGGGGTCGACCCGGCGTCCGTCGAGCTCGTGACCATGCGCCGGCGCCACCTGCGTCAGGTC
>DASPZW010000486.1:0-3407 GCA_035636055.1 Actinomycetota bacterium | reverse complement strand
CCGCCGTGCGGTTGGAGAACCCGGTTTCGTAGAACCCCTTGGCGATCCGCTCGATGACGTCGGGCGGCGGGTGCCCGTTCGGCCCTGCCCCGGGAGCCTGGCCGGTAGCCGTAGTCATGGTAGTTACCGACCTCGACGCTCTCCAGCACGCCGAGCGCGTCGGGAGAGTTCACCGCCGCCCCGAAGTAGGCAGAGACGAGGTAGTGGGCGATGCCCTGGGTGTCGATGCCGTTGAAGACCACGGAAACGCCGGGGGTCCGCTCGGACTTGAGGGCCGCCGGGTGCAGGCCAACCACACCCTGGTCCTCCCCGACCCGCAGCAGCAGGATGTCGGTCACCAGCCGGCCGTGCTTCGACAGTTGCACCCCGAGCTTGTCGGTGGGAACGAGGGGGATGCCCCGCCATGTGAGGAACGGTGTGCCTCCCATCAAGACCGTCGGCGGCGGAACCCCGCGACGGGTGCATTCCCGCCCGAACGCCGCGATGGCCCGGGGGTGGGCAACGAAGAAGCCGGGCTTCTTCCACACCCGCGCGATCAGCTCGTCCAGGTCGTCCGGCGTCGGCGGGCCTGTCCGCGTGGGAACCCGCATGTCCGGCGCCGCGACGTGGAGCAGGCCGAAGTTGGGGTTGTTCAGGATCTCCGATTCCTCCCGCTCCCGCATGCTCTCGACGGTCAGGCGGATCTGCTCCTCGAGTTGATCGTGCGCGTTGCTGTAGAGGTCACCGACCCGGGTGTGCATGCCGAGCAAGGTCTGCACGGCGCTGAGGTGGTACTCGACGGGTTCGGGGTCGTAGTCGGCAAAGGTCGTGGGCAGGGTGGGTTGGCCCCCGTGACCGGAGCGCATGTCGATGCTCGTTTCGCCGTGAGCGTTGCTGGAGGCCTGGGCCTCCCTTCGGCTCTCCACGCCCAATGTGAAGTCATCCCGCAGGCTTGGCTCCAGGTCCAGTGCCGCCTCGAGGGCCGACCGCTCCAGGGTCAGCAGCGTGCAGGGGGTGAGCGTGCGGATCGCCGGGGTCTGCGTCGTTCGTTCGAACAGCCCCTCCTCTCCGACGTGGTCACCGCCGCCCATGAGCCCCATCTGTTGCGTGTTGCCGTGAGCGCCGGCCCTCGACAGTTCCACCTTGCCGTGCACGACGACGATCAGCTTGTCGATGCCAGCGTCTTCCTCGACGAGCACCTGGCCTGCCGGGTGCTCCTCCACCACCAGCAGCCGTGCGATCTCGTCGAGGAGGTCCTCGCTCGCCGATGTGAGGATCGAGATGGCGCGGAGGTCGCCCGGTTCGACGGACGGCCGACCGTCCTGGTCGGAAACCCGTACCCTGCCGGGACCGAGCATCCGCCGGCGCCGGTTGATGCGGTACACGCCACCTTCGACCTGCACCCAGGGCAGCAGTTGCAGAAGCCAGCGCGGGGTGATCTCCTGCGATTGGGGGCGTGTCTTGGTCGTGGTGCTGAGCAGGCGGGCGGTTTCGATTTCCAGGGCTACCCGTTGCTCACCAGCCTCCTGCGGTTCCGCAAGTTCGACTGCCATCGTCATCCCCTTTCCCATGGTCGAGACCCGGCCGGTCGGCCCATTTCAATCAGGCGCGCCGAGCCTCTCGCCAGCGGTGCCAGCCACGCACGCGGAGCTTCTGCGTCCCCACCGTGGGCAGCGTGATCGCTCCCTCGTTGGTGGTCTTATCGATTGGCTTCATTAAGGCTTTGGACTGGTTCACTCTACGCCGGTATGACACGATTAGGAAGTGAGATTCCGGGGGGTCGGAGCCGCAACGGTGCTTGCCATGGCGGCACTGGCCCTCCTTCGGGGAACGGACGCGACAGCGGCGGAGACGGCCGGCGCAATGGGGGCTGCCTTCGGCGTCTCGGTGACATCGAACCTCGCCGGCGTGCTGCAAGCCCCGCTTCCCGCCGGGATTGCCGGCACCGTCGCCCCACCTGGCTCCGGCTTCGGACCTGTCCGCGCCACCACCGGTGTGATCGGCCTGCCGGGGATCTTGCAGGTGGGCCAGATCGACGCCGAGACCGGGGGGACGCTGGCCGGGTCGCCCACGGCAAACAGCCGGGCGGAGGTGCGGGGACTCTCGATCGCCGCCGGCCTCCTCGCAGCCTCGGATCTATCGAGCACGTGCACGTCGAACCCGACCGCCGGCTCTGGATCTGCCCACCTGGACGCACTTACCCTTGGGGGCGTGGCTGTGCCAGTGGCGCCTGCGGCCAATACGGTTGTTGACCTGCCTGCCGCGGCGCATGCCGTGCTGAACGAACAGCTCCCGCTCGACGTCGCGGGAGGGTCCGGGATCGTCGTCCGGGCTGTCCACCTCCAGGTGCTGCCCACCTCGCCCGGATCGGCCATCCTCGATGTCGTCCTGGCCGAGTCGCGTTGCGCGGCAACCGCCTCGGGCCCGGCACTGTCACCGGCGCTGAAGCCCAAGGGCGGCGTCCAGCCACCGACCTCCGCTGTGGGGCCCGCAGCAGCCCCCAGTTCCCTCGCGCCCACCGGGGGGGCGTCCACGCCGGCGGCGCCCGGCGAGGGGGCGCCGGGCCAGACCGCGTCGGGCGAGGGGGGGCCGGGCCAGACCGCGCCTGGCCAGACGGAGAACGGCCAGGCCCCACCGGTCGGGACGGGCTCTCCCTCCGTCCCGTCTTCCCCCCCGGCGCCACCCGCGCGGCAGCCCCTGTCCATCTCTCCCGCGGTCGGCCCCCCCGGAGCCAACATCGTCCTGTCGGCGGTGGGGTACGGCGGGTGCCGGGATGTGACGATCTCGTTCGACGGCAAGGGGCTCGGGTCCGCCCGCCCCGACGCCACCGGCGAGTTCCAGGAGAGCGGGGTTGCGGTGCCGGGCGACGCATCTCCCGGCCGCCACACCATCGGTGCCTTCTGCCGGTCCGGCACCCGGCTGGAGCGATCGACGTCCTTCGACGTGACCCGGGCCTCGGTCCACCGCAGCGCGTTCGTCACCTCCCTCCGGAGCCCGTTCCACGTGCCCATCGGGGCGAGGGCATTGCTGATCGGCTTCGTCGCCGCCGGCGGTGCCGTGCTGATTGCGGCCTTTCCCTCCGAGCTCTTCAACAGCACGCTGGACGCGAACTATCCAGAGATCCGGGGCTGGTTCGGCCTGCCTCCCCAGCCCTCCCGTGGCCTGGGAACCAGGCACCCGGGCCTCCTCTTCGCAGGGTTCGTCCTCCTGGGAGGCGTGCTGTTCGCGCTGCTCAGCCCGGGCTTCGGCTTCGACCTGTCGACGCTCGCCCTGGTGCTCGGCCTGGCGCTCAGCCTGGTGTTGATCACCTTCACGTACCGGCTCCCGCTGCTGCTGCACGTGCGCACCCGCCTGGGCGCCTGGGGAAGCCTGAGGGTTCTCCCCGGGACGGCGCTTGTGGCGATCGCCTGCGTCGCGGTGTCGCGCCT
>DASPZW010000485.1:0-3836 GCA_035636055.1 Actinomycetota bacterium | reverse complement strand
CCTTCTTCCTGTCAAGACTTGTCGGCATCTGAGGATCCGGACAGGTCCTGATCCTCAGCAGCCGAAGCACCTTTCTCACTCAAGGCGAAGTGTCTTTTACCCTAACAGATGTAACTGTCCTTGGGTAAAATCACAGCAGATCAGCCTTCACCTTCCGCACGAGGGCCACGGCGCGCCTGCCTCCAACCGCCAGCTCCGCGAGGCGCTCGTAGGCCCTGCGGTACACCATCACCTCCTGTGGCTCCGTCACGTTCGCCAAGGCGGTCAGGAGCTCGAGGTGCACCAGGTCCGGCTGGCCATCGGCCCGGTCGCCGAGGATGGTGAACCCGTGGTCGTGCCACACCGCAGCCGTCCGGGAGAACGGGAGCACGCGCACATCAAGGTGCGGCTCGCCAGCCAGGACGGCCACCCGGTCGAGCTGGGCGACCATCACATCCGGTGGCCCCACCTGCCATCGCAGACCGCCCTCCCCGATCACCCAACGAAGGGTCTTGCTGCGGTCATAGAGCGCCTCCTGACGCTGCATGCGGGCGGCGACCGCGGCTGCGACATCATCCCGATCCGGGTAGTCGCCACGCACGAGGTGCTGGGCATAGCCCGGGGTTTGCATGAGGCCGGGAATGAGCATCGGCACCCAGGCACTCATGGCTGAGGCCGCCGCCTCCGCGTCGGCCGCATCCCGTTGTAGCTTCACCAGGCCGCCGGCCAGGGCAGCCCGCCATGTGGTGACTTCGACGGCCACTGACCCGGCCAGCTCGGCGGCGGCCAGACGCAGTCCCGGGGGCGCAGCGCATTCCTCCGCCCAGCGGTCGACCAACCCGAGGTCAGGAGCGGCGTCGCCCAGCTCGAGGCGCGACAGGTGCGACTGGGACACCCCTAACCGGGCTGCCAGGGCTTCCCCCGAGAGGCCGGCGTCCTTGCGCATCCCCCGCAGCAGGACCCCGAGCCTGCGCCGGCGCGGAGAGCGCCGCCCGAACACATCACTCACTGCAGGCGAGCGGTGAACTCGCCGAGCGGCACCGCCGCTGCGAGCAGGCGCTGGCCGACATCCCGGCACTCGGTCAGGTCTTGAGGTAGGTCGGTGACGTCGTACGCCGACAGATGACCTGCCTCGTCGTAGCGGTAGCGCACCACGGCGTCGTCGTCGAAGATCACGAAGTCGCAGACGGCATCGAACTCGGGGTGCTCGTCGAGGTCGACGACGGAGATCTGCTCACCCGCGGCGGCGTTGCAGGGGTATGCCACCTGGAGCTCGTATCGCGTGTACTCAGAGAGCGGCTGACGCACTCCGCGAACCCTCACGATTCGCCGGCCCGACCCGGCAATCCGCTGGATCGTCTCCAGCGACGCCTCGATCTCACGGCTCCGGGGCAGCGGGGCAGCTCGCTTCCAGGCGGCGATCTGGTCGTCCTCCCACGGGACCCGGTAGAGCTGGAGTCCTTCCCACCGGACGGCCTGGGACCTGATGCCCAGGTAGAGGCCGAGGATGTCGAGCTTGCTCACGCAAGCCCGAGCGTGCGAACGGCTTCGAGGAGCGCCGCCTTGGAGATGCGGCCCAGGATCTCCCCCTCCGGAACGTAGCGGGGCGCGATCGCCTCATGGTCGCCACGCCTGGCAGGACGCAGCTGGACCAGCAGGTCCTCGCCGGCGTCGAACAGTCGGTCGCAGCCCTGCAGCGTTCCTGAATCGGTGCCGGGGTTGAGCAGGCGCATGGCGCGGAGCCTTTCTCTAGTGGTGGCCACTTTACCCCTCCAAGATGGGATCGACCTGGGTAAAAGTCAACCCTCGTGTGGGACAGGCTGCCGACGGTCATCGCCGGGGCCTTCTTCGGCAACCCTGCACATCAATGTGGCCGCCGCCGCCAGGGACGGGCCCGTCTTCGCCAGCGGGCGTGCGACCGGATCGACCAGAGGGGGGAGGAGACAAGTGAGGGGGTGTCCGGCAATGCCGTTCGCCGTGAGCAGTTGGCACGACCTCAAGGTCGGACGTGGCTCCTTGTGCGTGTCAAGAGTTGTTGGGGCCTGAGGATCGGACGGGTCCCGCTCTTCTCCTCCCAGCTCGCCCCGGTTTGACTGCAAGCCACCATCGGCGACAAGAAAGGGGGGACGGGGATGCGTCCGAGCGATCCGCCTGTCTTCAAGAGCGGCCTTTCCCATATCTGCGCTGGAGGAGGACGCTTCGGGGCGATCTCGACTGGTCGCGGATGCATTCCCGAAGCCGGTGGCGTCGGGTGGCAGCGGAGGGGAGACCCCCAAGCTCGAGGAGCCAGACGGCCCGAGCTCCTCCCTCAGCGGAGACCGGGGTCTCCCCTCCCGTGCCCGGACCTGGGGAGGTGACAAGCATGCGCCGGCAGGACCACGGCTCCGAGGCGTCACCGACGTTCCTGTGGATCGCGTGGCGGGAGGGCGAGACCGACCATATAGAGTGTCTCTGCCGCGCTCACCGCGCCGACGTGTTCGAGCGTCATCCTGGCAGTGCCCACGGCCTGAATCGCAGAGGGGAACGCTGCGCCATGTGCGTGCGCTCGCAGCCGGCCCGCACCGGCGGGCTCCCCGTCACCGGCGCCCGCCCGACGCCGTCGGGTGAGCCCGGGGCCACTGCACCTCGGGGCCATGGCCCGAGGGGCTCGAGGCGGCGGGTTTCGCCAATCCGCCACAGCGTGCCCCCTGCCCCCGGCCTCAGGCAGGGCTAAAGAGGTGCAGTCCGTCAGTGCGAGCGCGTGAACAGCGCATCTTCCATGCGGGCGGACGCCATCGGGCATGGTGGACGCTGCAAGGCAGATCCATCGGGGACAGTGTGACCGAGCGCGCCATGGGCTCGTCCTTCGCGGCTGAGCCCTCGCGCCACAAGCATCTGCTCAGGCTGGCCTGAGGGAACGGGCTCTGAGCCATGCGGGGGCCAACGTCCGCAACCGGCTGCGCCAAGGGTGCGTGATGCTGCTCCGGGACGGCAACCCCGCACCGGCAGTCGATCGAGGGTGGGAGGGTGACAGGTTGGCGTGCCGGCGCATCCTCGCCACCGCCGGGCGCTCGGAGTCCTCGTGGCGCAGGAAGCGGGCCGCATGAAGATCGCCACCGGCGGCGCGCCGGCCGACACGGCAGACATTCGGCGGCACCTGGAGCTCATCCGCCACGAGCTGCGCCCGCCCCTTGGCATCCTGGATCTTGCCGAGGGCCATGCGGACGTTGCAGGAGACGCTCAGCTTGCCGACGCCCTGGCCACCTTGGGCCATCGCCTTGTGGAGACGCTGGACGCCTATGAGCGAGCCGTCGACGCCCTGGACGCGCTCGAGGCAATCGGTCGGGAGCGAGCCAAGCCGACGGGCTGAGAAGCTACCAGCGGAGCATGGCCTGCCTTCGGTCGAGAGCGGGCGTCCCAGGCTTTGAGGCGAGACGTCAGCGCAGGGTGGTCATCCCGGCTGCCGAAGTCCGGGTAGCCTTGGGAGCTTCACGGCGGGGATCGGTCGCTGAAGAGCGGCCGCCACAAGCCAACACCTGAGAACGTGGAAAGTATGTCAGCTTCGGCGAAACTGGACCACGGAACGCCGACTGCAATCGATCACCACGCTGGAGTGGCCCAAGCTGAGTGGCGAGCTCCAGAGCTTGGTGGACAAGGCGGCTAAGGCCGATGTCAACGTGCGGTTGCATTGTGCAGAGCCCTCGCCTGGCTGATACCGCCGGTATCAGGCTCGGGTTCCGGCTGCTGACGGCGCGGAGGACGTCCTCGCCCGGGCGTCCTCGAGCCTGCGTCCACCGGGCAGACTCCACGGCAAGACGCAGGCAGGCGGCGAAGCTGGCACCGCGCTGCTCTTGTCCGCTTCCCCGCTGAGGGTACTG